>JAEOSP010000546.1 GCA_016840305.1 Candidatus Hodarchaeota archaeon | reverse complement strand
TTACATACTTATGGCGAGCAAAGTGTTGTTAAAGCTAGATTAACAATTTGGAAACTTAGACTATATGGATCTGTCAGATGGCGAGAATTACATTCAGAGAAGCGTTAGAAATAAATAAAGAAGATAATAGCGATTTCAAAGTCATAGATATGACAAAAGTTGAAGATGATAGTCTTCATTCTGCTGTATATGAATATGTTCGTTCTGAAAAAGACAGAGAATTGTATTCAAGGGTTCTCCATGATAAGGTTTGCGTTATTGTTGATGGCGAAGTTTTACATCCAGATAATTGGAATTCTTTTAAAGTAAATGAATACACAGAAATAATAGTAAGTCCTAGAATTGGCTTTGATGATGCAGGTATTTTTGGGATCTTGTTAGGAATTGTTTTAATTGCTACTGGTTTTGGGCTTGCGGCTTATATTGGAGGATGGGCTGCCACTTCCTTAGCAACTCAGATAGGCATTGGGCTGATGATGACTGGTGCTGGAATGATGATAACTTCATTAGCAATGATGTTATTTTCTCCAGATCTTCCTCAATTGCCAGAAATGGATAGTAAAGAGACCAAAACATATACTTGGAATGGAATAAGAAGTATTGCAAGGAAAGGCGTACCTATGCCAGTGATTCTAGGTACGCATAAAGTTGGTGGCTATATTATTTCTCTGTTTACAAAATCGTTTAATAATGAAAATTACCTTTACATGGCAATGGCAGTCAGTGAGGGGGAAGTAGAAGGGCTTGCTATGGCAGATGACTATTCATCTGTCGTAACCACTTCTGATAGAGATAGCAGTTCTTATGTTGAACCAGCTATTTTTATAAATGAGCAACCGCAAAGAAATTTTAGAAATTTTGATTGGTGGTTTAGAAATGGATTAAATTTAGAAGATGCTGGTAAAACCGAATTTGATCCTACTGCACAAAATCTTATTCCAGAATTTTCTGACATAAGAATGCAATATGATGATGGCCGAAATATAATTGAAGAGTCTTTAGGAGGATTGACATATTCTACACAATCTGAAGTAGATGCTGTTGAGTTACAGATATCGTGTCCTGGGTTGTTTAATGCAAAAAATTCAGGTAATCTAGATCCACATAGCGTTGAGTATAAAGTTAGATATAGAGATAGTAGTGGAGGCAGTTATACGACTTATCTTTTTTCAAGATGGCAATTGTCAACATTATGTAGATATGCTAGGATGGATAGTAGTGGCAATATTACTTGCCATTTAAATGTTGGAACTGCTGATGCAGATGAGTGTAATGATGTGTATTCTGGATCTTATCCTTGTGTTAGCGGAACTCCTGTTCCTACTAATAATGGATTATATCATAGTTATAGTTCCCCAATGTTTTTTTCAAAAGCGGTATATATTTCAAATAATAGTAAATATAAAATATCAGGAAATCCTTTTAATTTGATAAGAGCTAGAGTAGTCGATAAACAAAGCATAGCGAGTAATAGTAAAAATCAAAAAGAAGAAATAAAGTTTGAAATTTTAGATTCAAGAGGGGCCATAGTACAGATTCCAGTTACATATTCTACGCATACTATAACTGTTACTACAAGTTCTAGTCAAGCAGGGCCGGATCCTACAACCACAACGAAAACTTGGGAAGAATGGCCGACTTCTATAACAGTTGATATGCTTGATGTAAAAGCTACAATAGATGACCCACATAATATTGTTTTATACAATTCAAATAATTACGATGTTAATTCAGAAGTAATTTTTCATTCTTATAAAATAGCTGATGCAACGTCAGAATATGGAATAGTACAATCTCCTGGCGAAAGAAATGAAATAACAAATACTGTAAGGATAGAATTTGGTTCGCCAGGAAGATATGACATTAATGTTAGTAGAAAAATTCCGGAAAGTAATGATTATAGAATAGCTGATTTAATGCAGTTGAAAAATGTAACTGAAATAGTTTATGAAAACATGATTTATCCTAATACAGCTATATTTGCTTGTAAAATCCTAGCTGATGAACAGTTATCAGGTTCTCCCCCAAATATTACTATGGTTGTTAAAGGAGTTAAAGTTGAGGTTCCAGAACTAGTGTTAGGGGTTACACAGAATTTTCATGATTTTTGGTGGCATTCAGGGAATGAACAATGGGAAAATGTATCAGGAGGATCTGCTACTTGGGATGGTACTACATTAGTAGAACAATATACAGAAAATTTTGCTGCTCATACAAGAAATATGATGTTAAATACAAGATATGGAGCTGGAAGGTATTTAAAGTCAGGCGATATTTCTTTTAATAGTTGGATTAATGCTTTAAAAGACTGCCATATTAATTTTTTCCCAAATGATTCAACGTCATACAATTTAACTGGATGGTGGTCTACAGCGAGCAGTAGTGTATGGAATAATAATATATTCATTTCAAATGCACAAACTATACAGTATAACAATCAAACATATTGGATTTTACAAAAAGATTCTTCAAATAAAAAAGTGTCAACTATAGATCCATCTGGAGTTCCGTCCACTAATTATAGCCATTTACAGAAAATAATATTTTATGTAAGATTATCAGAAGCTTTTAAACCAGGAAAAAAGTATTCTTTTGAAATGGCTATTAGTAATCCGTCAAAAACATCTAATATATTTTTTCGATTAAGATCTTGTGTAAATGCTACACTTAGCAATTCTATTAATGTGTATTTTTCACTAAGTGAAACTATAGGTGGGGGCAAGATTAGTTGTTCATTTACTCCTACTAGGAATGACACTTGGCTTTTCATAGAAGTAAAGTCTTCACGGAATGTAGCTAATTTTACAGGTGAAGTAACGGACGTGAGGGTTAACCCATACGCATATACTAAGTATATGCATATTCATTCAGCCAATGGAATCATAGAATCTTCTCAGTCTGCTTCTGCGTTGTTTTCTGAACTGTGTCATTCTTTTAGGTGTTGGGT
>JAEOSP010000545.1 GCA_016840305.1 Candidatus Hodarchaeota archaeon | reverse complement strand
CTCTCGTTACATCAATGATAGGATAACCAGCTTGTTTGATCCAACTTTCCATCATCTCTACGATAGGTAATCCAGTCGAAACTTCCTCTAAACTATTCCAGAAGTCTTCACTAGTTGTTGTACCGTAGGCAAATTTCTCCAAATATTGTTGTAGTCCTTTTCGAAAATTTCCACCGAGGTGACCTTCAACCATGCGAATAATAGACGCAGCTTTTCCATAAATAATAGGGGCATTTGATGACGTTATTTCCTGTTCAGTGCCAGGAAGTTCTATTGGTGGAGTATCGGTATAAGAATCTCTTGCCAAAACTGTATTGAAGATCCGGAGCATCATGAAACTCTTGAGATCCCACTCAGGATAGAAATGATCAGTGATAATATAACCATAAAATGTCGCGAATCCCTCGTTAAGCCATAAATATTTCCATTCGCTTGGTGAGACAAGATCACCAAACCAGAGATGTACGATCTCATACGTGATGGTCGTATAACTACCAGCGACACTGACCTTCGAGGTTATGCCAGGGTATTCAAGGAGTAGGTTTTCTCGATATGTTGTTGCACCAAAGTTTTCCATTGCTCCAAAGGCAAAATCAGGGACTGCAATAAAGTCCAACTTGCTGATGGGGTATTTATACCCAAATAACTTCTCACAGTATTCAAATGCTTTTCGGCTGAAAACAAGAGCCCCTTTGGTGTATTGGATCTTACCGGGAGTCGTAATTGTCCTGACAGCAACTTCACCGGGATCTTCTAAAATCTCCCACTCACCAATCCCAAAGTAGAGGAGATACGGTGGCATCTTAACTGATTTTTCGAATTTAACAAGTTTTTTCCCATTGTCAAGAACTCTTTCCTCGGCAATCGGCATGTTGGAGATACCGGTTAGGTCTTCATCAATGATATATTCAATATCAAATGTTGCTTTTTTGGAAGGGTGATCGAAACAGGGGAAACACTTTCGGGCTTCATTCGCTTCAAATTGGGACGAGGCAACATACTTCTCCTCCCCATCCTTCTCGTATTTTGAACGGTAGAGGCTCATCATATCATCGCGGATTTTACCGTTGTATTCGATTTGAACTATAATTTCCTCAGTTTTTGGTTCAGGTAATTGAAATGTAAGAGTTTGTTCTTTGGGGTCAATGGAGAAAGAACAATTGACAAACTTCCCTTCCGATTCTACCTTACAATTCCAAATCGCCAAATCTTGAGCGTTTAAAATTATTTTTTCGGTAGAATCTGGTGCTTGAATGAGAATTTCAGTCTGACCAACAATCGTAAAAGCTTGTAAATCAGGTTCTAATCGTATTTTATAATGAACCGGGGTAAGAGTCATCTTGTCACCGCTTTAGGAATTTCTCAAAATCATAAGTCAGGAAAGTTGAATTGTTGTTTGTTTAATTCTTGTTGTTAATGCCAGTACCTTAAGGATATCTAATATATTTCTCCTAGTTGAGGAATTGGTTTACTTCAATTGCTTGGAAACAATCTCCTCCATTTTCGTGACTTTTAATTATGAATTCTCTATAGAATTCTTGTTCTTCATTTTCAGTCATTTTTAGCAGCTTTATTCATGAATATTAACGAATTAATTATAAATTAGAATCAGACGACTTCTATAGAGAATTTTGTTCCTTTTAAAGGAATCACCCCACACTATAATGTTATGTGAGAGTACCGAGAAAATTCTGGAAAAATGGACGGGATAAATTGTTTAAGTAGCTCTCTCTTGAGATCCAGGTTCGATAGAATTCTCCATCATTTTCCTGACCGGATGAGCAAAATGACGGATTCAGCTTCGATTAAGATTTCTAACCCTGAAATGGATGAGAACCGGAGATCAATTTTTTTGAATTTATTTCACCTTTCTCAGATTAAAGATGCGATAACAGGACTATATGAATTAGGTAAAGTTACCTCTCGTGGAAATTTAAGGAATTTATTGAATGACTATTTCGATCTTATCAAGCAGTCTGGTGAATTTCAGCAACTAAGTGGAGTTAAAAAGGTTCAAAGGATTAGAGTAATCGAAGAAACTCGTCAGCAAGTAATCCAAATGTTAGATAGTTACACAGTTACCACAAGACAAGTAGAAACCTCACAGGGAAAGAATTGTATTGTTTTTGACATATTTTTTCATGGAAAAGATGGAGCAGCTGAAAAGAAAGACTCTTTCAGCATTCCTGAAATCCTGGCTTTAATTGG
>JAEOSP010000544.1 GCA_016840305.1 Candidatus Hodarchaeota archaeon | reverse complement strand
TCCCGGCCAGTTCTGCCAGTTCTGCGTCTGGGGCGATTTCATTCAATTTCAATAAAAACTCATAGCCTTGGGGATTTTCTTTGCTCAGATTAAGCAATTCCACCGGATCGGGATTACTCTGCAGAACTGCCTGCGCGTAACCTTTGGCTAAATCGAATCTGCCGATTGTCGTGTAATGTAAAAAGTCATTCCAGTTTTCTTCCAGTGTTTGTGAAAGACTGGTGTTTACGATACAAAGTCCCAATGCCAGTATTAATGCGGCAATTTTCTTGCTAAACATCTATAATTCTCCAAATGTGCGTTCGTTTTAATATAAAACCAGATTTGGCTCACCGAAAAAGCAACCTTAGGCGGCCCTTACCTCCAAAAATACCCCTATTTAAGCATCTTTTAAGATTACCAACTGACGGATTTAGCCGCAGTCTGTAATATTTATTCGTCCGTAGAACCCTATAGTATTAGTTAATACCCCTTATGTCAACAAAAAATAGCTTAGAGTAGCCATATTAACAACCGCCGGACATTTTATTATGGGATTATGACCTGACATCCGTTTTAATATAGGACGAAGCTCGGTTTGCCTAGAGCATCAAGGCAATAAAGCAGGAAAAATGTAGAAAAGCATCCCTTTTCATAAACAATGAATTCCCTGCTATGCGGTCAAAGCCCATTTAGGCCGAGTTTAGTGAAGGATAAAGTCGATATCGAGAACTGTTATTTCGCCGTCATGGTCCAAATCACCCTGGCTCAAAGTTTGGGAGCATTGGTGGCAATTAATAATTGTTTTAAGATATTTCTTTTCTAATAAAGGCGGGATTAAATCGTAGTATTTCCTCTCGCCCGGGAATTTCGCTCGATAAAACTCATACAGTCCTTTTGTCCCTTTTGAATAATTGCATCCGCCGCACGCCCATATCTGATTATGTATCCCCTGAATAACATCGCATGTCTTGCACTTGGCTAAAATCTCTAACGACTTCGGCACGATATGTTCCCATTGCAAATTGTCCTCTGTTCCACAATAAACGCATCGTTTCTCTGCCTCGACAAATTGTTTGTCTTCTCGCGTAATTTCCGACCAGGATTTGACCCCGGTTTTAAGCTCTCGAAATGTCTTTTTTATAAAGCCGTAATTATATTTCTTCGCCTCTTTGCCGTTAGATGCACCGAAAGCCCTGCGCGCAATCACCTTGGCATATTGGTAATAAATTAAATCACGAATTGTCTCAACATCCCTATCCGGCATAGTTTAACACTAAAAACAATTGTCTTATTTATCGCTTTCTAATCATTATTTTGAATTTAATTCATACCATAAATATTTAATAAACTTATTCATCCCAGAAACTTGTCTGCTTTTTCTCTCTATTTTCTGCATACTCTATATCTTGGAATTGCCACTTGCCATCTTCGATAAAGCTTTCACTTACACAAAATGAATTCCGCCATCTACTGTTCCGCATTCGTGCATAACCTTCTTTGTATCGCTCAACTAATACCTTGACCGGTTCAGCCAAATCTATTTGTGCTTGTATTTTTCCTTGTCCTAAAAAACCGAATGCAGTACGAAATGAACCTATGAATAAATCTGTTAGCTGCAGTAGTTGGCAATCATCATATTGTTGGCTGCATTCTTTTCGATGTTCAGAACTGCCGTCATCGATTGGACAGTTTTCCTTTAACTGACAATAGTCCCTTATTCCTTTGAGACGATTATGTATTCTTTCAGGGTCAATATTTCGGCCATAGTGTCTATGGCCATCAAAGTGTATTTTCACAATACGGGCATGGTTATCCTCTGAGAAAAGGTAGTGAAGTCCACCTTTTACCGCGATTCTAAAAGAGGTCTCAACTTTGCCACCATGGTCCAGTAAATTATACATTTTTTCGAAATGTTCTCTATCGCGGGATAATATGAATTTAACACCAAGATAATTTCTCTTAACCATGTCGTCAAATATAGTAAACTGCTTTTTGCCTTTTATTATCTCACCTGTAAATATCTGATGGGGATATTTAGAATTGAACTTAGTAATCATGCTTCCAACTGCAAAATCAAGCCATGCTTCAGCGCAATTGAATATTTTATTAATTGCATAGATCTTTTTGAAACTCAAAGGATATTGATAACCAATATATTTTCTAACATTTTTGAGGTGATTAATAATAAGTGATTTTGTAGCTGTCGGTACTAATAATATGCCATGCCAGTAACCATGTTCTTTCGATTCATCATGATATATTTCATAATCCATACTTATGATTATCTACCATTATTAGTTTTTTGATTCATCTTCTTGTTGAAGAGGGAGCTTCTTTATCTCCTCTTCAATCGAATTCGAAAAAATCACACCTTTAGCCTGCGCCTCTCGCTGTAGAATGCCGACATCCCTCACGAGTTCAGTTACTTGAAGATCTTTAGCCCTTCTGTCTTGAGGAGGATTTAGTTTCTCGGCTCTGTCGAGTTCAATTGCTCTTTCGCGCATATCACTCGGAATATCTCTCTCGCATTTTGTTAATATCTCTAAAAATTGAAACGAGAAAAAGTTATCGATCTGAATGCGCCGTTTTGCCGTGTGAGCAAATTTCCCAATTATCCTACAGATATTCTCTCTTTCATCAGGTGTTAATTCTTTGACAAATTCATACTCTTCTATTTTTTTAAGAGATAATATTATCGGCTCTAAAGCATCGACTGTGACAATAAAAACGTTATAGTCCGCCATATTTAGAGAGAATTCCTCGATTACATGCACCGTATTAGAAGGAATAACAAGAAACATCTCCTTTCTAACCTTCTCTTGTTTAGCATACTTCTGTAAACCTTCAGCTTGACTACGCACATAGCCATAAAAACTATCTATATCATCTTTAACTGGTGCTTTTGCATCAAACACAACATATTCATCACATATCATTATTGTATTATCTGGATTCCCCTTAAATGGAACCTTTTCTATATATTCTATAGTACTTTTCTTACAAATTCGTTTAACTATATCTTTTACATGTTGCTGATGTAACTGCCAATTCTTTTTCAAATTCTCTATTCTTTTAATCTCGTCTTGATGCTTCTGTTCATTCTCTTTAGTTCTTTCCTCTTCGATTCGATTCAGTGTTCTATTCAAAGTCGTCGCCTTTTCATCATATTGATTACGCATGTTGACCTCTGATTCTTTGAGACCAGCTATATCCTCTTTTAGCTTAGATGTCTCTTTTGAAAGGTTTTCGATCTTGTTCTGCAAATGTGTAATCTCATTCTGTTTCGAAGTTAGATCCTTCTCAAACTTGGCGTTGTTAATCCTGAGATGCTCATTTTCTTGACGTAGAGTGGCAATAATAGTTCTTCCCTGTTCAAGCTCTCCAGCATTCCGACGAAGTGAACCAATTAATTGTTGATATTCAGAATAGGCCTCATAACTTAAGGTTCTTATAGATTTCCATCTCCAGGGAAGAACATGGTCCCAAAAAGTCACACTTTTAATCTTGTCAAAGAAAAGACTTATCTTTTCAAACAATTCTGGCATTATTTAATTCCTTTATTTGGTCAACTCATAATCTGTAAAGCGTAGGTTGTTTAATTTCTGTGTTTGAAGCGGTATAGCTCATCATGTTACACTTAAGCCGAGAACTGAGCGGCAGTGCGGACAGCAAAAAACTTTTACTACCGAAAGCAGCTTTCGTTTGGCGATCACAATCTTGTCCATATCTTTTTTGCAGTGAGGGCAGACCGGCTGGATATCTTCTTCCTTCATTTCGATCATATGTATTGCTCCTACAATTGAAAAACTATCTCTGTATTTCTAATCAACCGCCTGAATTTTCCCGGATGCATATCAAGACCGCGTCTGTATTATACAGTCGATGGTGTTGAAATACAAAACCTAACAACTAACGACTATCGACTAAAAATTCGGTGGGGCGCTCGTCTCGGCGAAGACCAAGCCGTAGCCGGAAACCGCCACCCTACCATATAAGGCGTTTTTGGGAGGGGAAATGTTGATCCTTGGGGAAATTAAGGTGTCCGGTACTTTTTTGAAAAATATTCTCGGGTTAGCCCAAGGCATTCACAACGACTTTCGGATTTTCCTCGAAGACGCGAAGCAGCGCCATCGCCGGACCTCTCGGAG
>JAEOSP010000543.1 GCA_016840305.1 Candidatus Hodarchaeota archaeon | reverse complement strand
CTTTTGGATGTAATAGAATCTGATATGACATATCCTTCAATCTTCAAACGGAATTAAAGTTTCTGGATGTTTTTCTGCTTCTTCACTTCTTGTTTGAAGCATAGATAAAAAATCTCTTGTTTTTTCGAATTCTAGTTGATTAGAAATCATCGTTCTTATTGCATCACTTCTGTTTTTGTATTTTCCTTCTGCTACCAATTTATCAATTATTTTTACTAGTGATGGGGGTAATCTTAGTTGTACTTGACTCATTATCTCACTTTCTAGTGCATTATCCCCCCGCACTTCTGTATACACTTCTGT
Source organism: Candidatus Hodarchaeota archaeon (assembly GCA_016840305.1). The sequence goes on along the minus strand of JAEOSP010000543.1, from coordinate 17,365 downwards.
TTACAATTCTATAAATATCTTTCTCTTTGCTTTTGATTCATCAAAATATTCTAAGAAAGTTTTTTGATATCCTAGACGTATTGGATTTGCTGCTACTATTCGCACAATGGCTATTTTTTTTAATAAAAAGTGTGGAAATTTTCAGTCCTCTCGTATTCTGTTAAAGTAAAGCCTTCAGGAATCAGTCAATAGAGTTGGGTTGGTTTTTAGAAAATTTTCGGTCGTACTAGGTCAGATGTATTCTGTTAAGGGTAAAATTCCTGAGTAAAAATCAATATCAATATTTGACATATCGACGAGTAAAATAACGGACGAAGATATACGGGTCGTTCTTTTTATCTGCCCGATTAAGGGTATTGTAATATCTTTTCCGTTCCTTGTTTAAGAAATTATACATTGGGTAAGAATGCTTGTGGAGGACGAAATTCATCAACATCCGTGACATACGTCCATTACCATCCCAATAGGGGTGAATACAAACAAATTTATAATGCACCAATGCAGCGAGTTCTACAGGATGGAGGGTTTCCTTCGCTTCGTGATACCATTGAAAAAACTCCTCCAGTAGAGGAAGGAGTTCGACAGGTAAAGGCGGCACGAGATCACTGCCAGTTATTTTGACTTGCTCTGTGCGTAATTTTCCTGCAATGTCTGATTGGGAATCTTTGAAGAGTAAATGATGCCATTCTAGGGTTAAATTGAAGTGTAAGTCGCCAGATGTCTCTGCATGGTGCTTCATTTCATCAAAGAGATTCTGATGACTTCTAGCTTCAAGAATGTCGTTTAATGGGCGGTTTGGAGATTGATTCTCGAGAAGCAACAGAGCTGTTTCTCGGTGTGTTAGGGTGCTTCCTTCAATCCGATTCGAATCATAAGTAAAACGGACTATAAAATTCTTATAATATTTTTCTATCGCGCTTTTAGGCATTCTTTTAAGGGATTGCTGGTGTTTCTGTAAAACTGCGGTTAGTTGTCCTTCATAATCTTCCATATATAACTCATGGCGAAAATCCTCTATTATGGTGTCTAGGTTGTGAGGAATTTCTCGCCCCAGGTGTTTTATCCGACTTTTAGTACGTCGTCCATCCCTTACAGTATGCGTTAGTACATAGTATTTTCGACCTTCTTGGGTGATGGTTTTTACCCGTACCATGAGTACATTCTATCCCCACATTTTAAATGTTTTTCGATATTCACTGTCAATGTGGGGATAAGTATTGATCTAAATCGTAAGCAGGGGATGAATTAAGTATAAAAAGAGACATAAAAACAAGAATAGCACTTTTCTTCTAGTATGAGAATTACTCATTGAATTAAACCGTAGAATGTAACGTGCTGTCAGTGGAAATTATGGGTGTTATTTTATTTTCTCGATTTGTATAATCATTTTCTTAGCGATTTCTTTCTTCTTGAAAAGAAAAACTTAAGCTACCACTAATCGCACAAGGGCTTTTTTGAATAAAAAGTGTGGAAATTTTCAGTCCTAACGTATTTTTGTATAAATTATTAAAAGAAAAAGCTTTTAGGAGTTAGTTACTAGAGTGGGTTAGTTTTTGAAGAAGAAAGTTTTTCTGCTCTAAACTGTCCCCTTAAACCCCTTTTTTCTTTCGTTCTTCATATTGATCTTCCATTACTTGAGCTGAATGTATATCAAGCAATTCATTATAGGGGGGTTCGATATTATTTTGTTTTAGCAAAAGTAGACATTCATTGAGTGTCATTCCCCCTAAGTTGGCTAATTGCTTTATTCCAAGTGTGCCACTGAGATACGCTTCTATAAGTATCGTTTTTTTCCAGTGTATGAAGTGTTCCAGGGTTACTTTGCGATATATTGTTCCAAGTGGTTCTGAGGTCTTCTTTGAATACCATTTTAGAAATGCTATTTCACTTTCTGGAAATTTAAAGCTTAATTGACTCATGGTTTGATAACAGGCCAATATACTTATAAAGCTTATGTTTGTTTTTATAACCATGTTTGGGGTTGATACCTTATCGTGGTTTTACTTAATTCGATTACGAGATAATGGTTTCAGTGAATTAATTAGGAGAATAATGGAACGAAAAGAATTTATGATTACTCACGATGTCTATAAAGAGCTAATCCATCGTTTTCCTAACGAAAAGGCTTTTTTTCGGAATGTAACTATTCTTCCAAGATTGAATAAGCATTTCGACAAATTTATTAAGCAGGGTTTTGATGAGGCTGATGCTTCGTTATTAGAATATGGTGAATTCTCTAGTTATGCTATTATTACAGAAGATCATCCAATGTTGCTAGAAAATACGTTGAATGGGGCATTAAAAGTCCTCCATTTAGCTGATTATTTTGGATTATTGCTGCTTGAAGAGACGATCACTCCAAATGAACTCTATCAAGTAATTAGAATTTTTAGAAAGTGGAGGATTATTCCCAAACAGAAAGCTAAACGAATCTTAAGATTACGTTCGAGAATTAGTTAATCTAGATATCCTCTTACTCTATAGTACTAAGAAGATAATAAATAACATTCATTTTACAGCTCTAATTGTTGGATTCGTGAGAGGAACGAGCCCTTAATACGAGAGGAACAGGGTTTGGGTACCTCTAGTTTACGGGTTATCTGATCCTTCTCTTAATTGTATTAGTTGTAAGTATACTGAACAATTTTCTACCACTAATCTCACAAGGGCTTTTTTTAATAAAAAGTGTGGAAATTTTCAGTCCTCACGTATTTTTAAATTATTAGTTAAAAAAAGCCTTAAGGAGTCAGTCAATAGAGAATGAGTTGATTTCTCTAATAAATTGAAAAGAAGCTCTGATCTTATATCTGAAGGTCTTATTAGAATTAATTTTTTCTTTCTGAATTGTTGTCTTACAGAACTCCATGAAGTGAATAGATCCTCTCGATTTCATTCAAAAAAACGATTGGTATATCTACAGGGAAGATTTCATTAAGTTGCTCAACAGCTTCAAGTATTGATAGTAATCTGTTAATATTTTGAGGAGTTAGAGTGATATTATCTTGTAATTGGTTTTCTAATTCTGTAATAATGATCTGATAATCGAATTTTCCTTTACTTATGTTTGAGACTAATAGTTTTAAATCTGTATAATCTTTATCTAGTCCTCGGGTTGATTGAGCTTTTAAAAGAAAGACATCTTCTGGTGATAATTTCCTATTTTTCACCCTAGATACCATATTAGATGTTATTGTGAATGTGAAAACCTCATTGATAAAAATATCTAACTTCAGGTTTTCCTCTGTTATAAATCTGTAATACTTACTCTTTGTTTGGGAAACACATTTATAGCCTAGATCGCCTAAAACGTTTTTAAGTTCATCAATCACGTTTGAAACTTGTGAAGTAATAAGAATTACTATATCAATGTCCATAGTGACTATAGTGTCAATATACCCTTGAATATATGTCCCACCAATCTCAAACACTTGAACAGAGCATTTTTTTTCCAGTTGTTTCTTAATTATCAGGAAATCCTTGTAGCGGGGTAGTTTACGTCTCATGTATTAGACCTCAATAGGTAAAGAAGGTGGGGATGATATTATTAATTCAGTTAGATCACTTGGTTCAAATTTTCCACTACTTCCATGGAAAAGCATTCCCAATCGATCCCATTCTGTCCATTGATTTGATTGTTGCTGCTGTTTTATCCTCATTAGTTCAAATCGTTTGAAAGTCGTTGGTTTGAACTCTCGCATTCCTCTCTTGCCTATTTGTCGTAGATATCGTGAAAATAATAAATCAGTATCAAAATGGTCAAAATTCAAAAACCATTGCTTCAAGAAGACAGAAAGCTCCGTATTTTTATTTAAGACTTTCTCTAACGCTAATAAAAAGTACATCATACTTGGAAACATGTTTTTATTCTTTTCTAGAAATCTCAGCACTGTTTTTGGTGATAAAAAGGGAAGAAGGAATAAGGAAGAAAGACTTATCCTCTTATTTTCGTTACCTAGAAGTCTAAAAACTAGTAATTCTGGCTTCAGTACAGGTACTTCATTTAAGAAGGTTATGTTTGATTTCTGTGAAAAGAAATTTGCTTGGAGCTGGACTCTAAGAACAGAAGGTGGAAAATTGTCTTCAAGTTTGCTTTTTAGATATCGATCTCTAACACATACAGTGAAAAATGGTAATTGCAGATCAAGAAAAGGTACCCATAGGAGGAGTGCTGTACTATCAGTAAATGCCCATCCTTTTATTCCTTTCAGAGCAGATATGACTCGAAAAAACTTCTCATCATATGATAGAGATTGAGGAAATCCGCTATAGTCATTTGTTTCCTCCCACTTTTTTATTTCTAGCACTGATCTCACTAATTCTCTATAAAAATGATTTAACCTAAAATATTTCTTTTTTTTATGTTTATACGAATTAACTACTAGACTGGATTCAAGTCTTTTTAGCATATACTGATATTGTCGATAAGAATATCTTTTATTAAGCTCGTATATTGTTAAAGCTCTTTCAGAGTTGAATAGTTCAGATAGTATCTCTATTGATACCTTATTGAATATTTGACTAGTATTATATGCAGATTGACTTATCATTCTTATCTAATCTTACATCTTTTGTAAACTTATATAAATGTTATGATATATATACTTGTATTACTTGTTTACATTGTGTATTTTAAACAATTTTAACTGTATACTTCTTTTTACCATGTATTTCTTTATTAATCAATATTTATAATATTTTCATGATGTTGACATTGAAATAAAGAATTTTTCTAAATACAATTTAGTTTTATCATTTTTTAAATATTAGATAAGTTAAATAAAGATTAAAAAATTGAGCTTTAGCTGGATTCAGTCAATAGAATGTGTTTCCAAAAAGAAGTTTTTCTGTTCCTATGTCTGAAGGTCTCGCTTTAAAGCATATTTTTATTATTCGTGTTAAATTTTCCTTTTTTTTTACCCAAATACAGAATTCATAAATTATATAAACAATGATCCGTAAACAAATGGGAATGGAATAGTAATTCAGAAAAGATTGAGTTCTGTAAAACAACATTTTATATTGAAGTGTTTTTATCACATAATTATTCATAAGCTTCAAATACCCATTTCTACTACGAAAGGAGGAGTTGTATATGCCTCATACACCTCGATATCAAATGAATCGAATAGAAATTGCTATTTCAATTTATATGCTAGTTGGAGGATTGATCCAATTTGCTTTTCTCTTTTTCTTTGGGAATTGGTTTGATCTAAGCCTCATCTTTCTTTTGGGGATCATATTTTTAGTCATAGCAGGAGTATTATTTTTCTCTGCAAATGTGCTTAAGACACAAGGTGGGATGGAAGAAGGAAAAGGATTTGTGACAACAAAACTGGTCGATACAGGAATATATGGGATAATCCGACATCCGATTTATTTGAGTCTAGCTTATCTGTTCAGTGGGTTTGCATTACTCTCCCAACACCCCATAAGTCTGTTTTTAGGGTTTTCTATGGCATTAGGTGCCTATTATTATATGATTGGTGAGGAAAAACTTACACTATCCAAGTTTGGTAAGGAATACCAAGAATATATGAACAAAGTACCCCGTTCAAATTTAATATTGGGACTTTGGCGATATTTCCGAAGATAAATTAAGAAGAAGGAAGCATTTTCAGAGCTCTTTGCTTATTTTTTTCAATATCTTCCTTTTTCCACAATATTAGGTGGTATACACCAGTAGCCCATAAGGGGATGAGATCAGCATAATCTCTGCTAGCTAAATGTCGTAATGAATGTCGTACTAAGTGTTGTTTTTATTGATAAAACAGCCTTACAGGGAAAGATGAGAAGATCGAACTTTTTTTCGCTCTCTTCTCTTATTTCTACCTTTGAATAGCTGTATACTTAACCAGTAATGCCAAGGAATTCTCCCAATTTTGTTTCTTTCATTAATAAAAGACGTTTTTTCCGGATAAGTTAAGCACGTATTTTTTTTAAAGAAAGCATCCCCTCTCTGCTGTTAGATACTCCCACTAATCGCACAAGGGCATTTTTAAATAAAAAGTGTGGAAATTTTCAGTCGTCTCGTATTCTCTTAAAGAAAACGAAAGCTATCGACTGCCCTTCTTGTAACAAAAAATTTCAAACCAGGGTTGGATTATCACTGCATATTGAGAAAAAGCATTAGTCTTTTTAGGGATTATATAAAGCGATTTAGGACTAATAGGCCGAATTTGACTGAAATGATGCCCCCTAAACAAGACGGTGGAAACCCAAAATAAATGACTAATTGGTTCATACTATTCCATACCTTTCTTTTTTCCACTTTTCCTCTATTATTAGGTGTTTATATTCGATTTCATTGATTAATATTTGAGTAATATGTTTTCCCTTAATTTTCGTTCCTTTAGGAAGCTGTTAACTCATTGTTATTGGGAGATTAAAAAGCGGCTTCCGAATAGAAAACCGAGGTCGAAACCAATGATGCCCCCTACAACTGGTCCCGATAGTGCAAAATAGGAATAGAATTTCAAAAAAATTTATTTTCTCCTCCTCCCCTTTTTTCAATCTCATTGTCTTAAATAACTTCAGGTTTAATCCAATCTAGGTTTTCTTTTTCAAACCAACTGACACTCATATCTGTCGGCGTATGAACTCTCAAAATTGGAAAGACTATCCATTTAAAATCGTTTTTTATCATTAGTAATAACTTTTCAGATAGACGTGTCCGAATATAAATGTGTCTGCTTGAGATGTAGGTTTCACTGAAAGGTAAGATATTCAAAAATAGATTCAATTTTGTTAAGGGGATTTTAGGTACTTTTATGCAGTATGTATTAACAGAATAATTATGAATTAGCCTCCAGGGGGTAAATCCTACTTCAAGAGCTTTCTTTTGGATTAAAAATTTCAATATTCCAATTTCTTTTATGGAAAACCCTTGTTCTGTTTCTCCCTTTATTCTATCAAAAGGAAGCTCTAAATAAGAAAACTGATCAGGTGAATTACAGTATAATTCAATGATGTCCATTGGATAAGGATATTCAGTAAATGACCAATTTAGATTGATTTTTGGATTGTTCGCTACCCCTTCTTCTGTTATCTTCATTGTGCAATTTTGAATTAAATTCTTTCTTTGTTTCGCAGGTAATATTTGCCATCCCCTATCTGGTTTGTATAAAGTAAAACTTGTACCACGCTTTCTTTCTCGTATGATTGCGAATTCTTTAAGATCAATATAGCTTTTTTGCTCGCAATGTTTGAGATAATTGTGAAGGTTCTCTATATCCCGAGATGGTACAAGTAATGTACCTATGTAATCATTTTTTGAGTTTACTACTTGATCAACATTACTTAATCCTAATAGATTATTATCTGGATCATTAAAGTCTATTATTTCCTTCAATTCAATATCATTTTCTAGATGGATATGGAAAAAAACTCTGGTAAGACCAAAGCATGAGGATCTAAATAGGAACCACCATTTCCCACCTACTAGTGTACAGAATCTTGAAATTTCAGCTTCTCTCTTATAATTGTTTGAAATTGCTACATTTTCAACCATTTTTCTTTTAATGAATTTAGAACTAAGAGCTTGTGTTTTGTCATCTTCAATAGATGAATTAGTGGTTTTTAATATCTCAAATTCATCAGAAGTTAATATAAAATCAGCTTTTTCGCATTTAGTCTGTAAATGATCATATTTATACGACGAAAGTTTAGTTCCTCTTTTTATCAGCTGATAGAGTTCTCTTAATTGGTACAATAGGAATTTATAGAATTCTAGTGCATGAAATCGGGAAATATTTAAATTTATGATCGCTTGTCTAGCTACACTTGCAGTATACCACAGAAAAGGAGTTGAAAAATAATCCTTAGTTTTCATCATATTTTCAGAATATTTATTGAAACGGTTGATCAATATTCCTCGTTTATTATCTGCTTCTTCAAAATTATTAATAACAGCCAAAAATTCATTAACCAACTTTCGTTCAGATGGTTCAAATTTCGTCTCGTATTTTGGAAATTGAGCTAAAATTGTTTGAATACTCTTCTTTAGATTCTCAATGTTACTCAATTAAACCCCTACGCTTATCTTGGAAGGGAAACTGTTCGGATCCGCCCCTTCGCTGATATAATGACCACATTATCATATTCTTGGTCTATTATCACTTGATTCTCGTGATGATCTGAATATGTCTTAAGCGGTGGAAGATCGTTTTTATATTTGCTGAATTTTTTTCCTTCTTTTTTCAAGCTCAATAGTATCTCCACCCTTAATATGTGTTTTAGGTTAAATATTCGAAATCTCTTTTTGTTTTTCATAGCTTTTTAGGTGATGGTTCTCTTCAAAACCCCAATCCTTTTATGAAGAGAGAGAGATACTTTCCTATATTCCTCATTTCAGAGTGAATTCTTGAAAAACAAAAAAATAAAATGTTTAAAGGTGGTAATATTGGGAAATTTGAATATAGATGATACTTATCTACAAAGACTGGGAAAATTAGTACCTGTATATGTATTAGCATTTGTTGCTACTGTTGATCCATTATTAGAAGGATTAGATGAACTATTCAAATGGATTGGTGTTTCTGGAATTTGGGCTATTTCCTTAATATTGTTTTATGTATTTGAGGTATATAGAGAAAAAGTAACGAATAAAGCGCAATTAGGTTTAGCTTTTATTTCCACTTGTTTTTATTTAGGTTTGTTGACAATAAACCAAATAGAATTAAACGATAGTATTTCCCTTCAGGTAAATACTGTTTTATTAATATTTATTATGGGTTGGACGTTTGTGGTACCTGAGCTTTCAAGAAAAATAACTAAATCATGATGGGAGATGTTAATCGAGTATTATTCCATAAATAACCTAATGTTGTTGTAATAAAAGATAATTGAGGCCCGCCTTCAGGAGTTAATCATTAGTGTCTGAGTTTTTTCTGTTTCTGATCTTATGTCTGAAGGTCTCTCTCAATTATTATTTTTCGAAATTAGTAACATTCTATACAGTCAATTTTGTACGTAGTTCTTCTTGTGGTTTTGTCCATAAGTATCTGTGAATAACAATTGCTAAGCTGGTGTAAAGATTTTTGTTACTAAGGAGAGGAGGATTCTCCCCAATTCTTCGAAATCATTATGCTGAATAAAATAATAGAATTCAGATGTACCAACCTCCAGCTGGATTGGTTCATTAATAACAAGGTCATCAGGTGACTCTTGGATCCCAACAAATGCAATTGGAACATCATCAGTATTGATATCCTTGAAACGCTGGTATAAGGCCCTTGATGCTTCAAATGAATCATCGTTGTCTTTTGAAAATGCAATAATGGCTCCACTAGAACGAAAGTGGTGACCGAACATTTTTTTAAAGAACCCACGACCAATAGGTTGGACTAGAATCGTTTTTACAATTCTATTAGCAATCAGGATCTCTATTGTTGAAGCAGTGAGATTTAAGTCGTCAAATGTATGATTTGTAGTTTGCCCTTTATATTTTTGAATCAATGCACGGATTAACGGGAACAATAGGTCCTCAGGATGGCTTAATAGAGAGACTCTAATTATATACTTATTCTTTTGATTAATATCAGTCAATTCTTCCCTCGTAAGTTGCGGATAGTAGATTATTTATAATTGATGGCATCTAAATTTCTTCTTACTAAAGTATTTATCACTCTCTTTGTGATGTATGAAAATATTTAATTTTTATTCAGTGTTAAGAAGGCAAAATTTAACCTGGTTGACTAAATCAGGTAGAAATTATTTTTTTGTAGGAAAATATAGCTAAAGCATTTTACACCAGCTTTCTGAGAAGCAAAAATACATTTAACCCGCTCAATCAATTTCTAAGAACTTATTGATAGTTGAATAGAGATGAGAAGGGTTCTGTTCTGCCATTTCATGGTCGGATTCTTTTATATATAACACAAGAACATCGTTATTATGTAGAATTGCTTCAGCAGGATATTTATCTGTATTTTTTTCACCATAGACGAAGCATTTCTTAATTGGTAAATTTATAAAGTCTTGTATCAGTCGTGGATTACTTGACAATCTTACTGTGTCATCTGCACTTTTGTAAAGAGCAATAGATGACGCTTTTCGAAATTCTTTTAGATAAGAGGGAAAATCTACTAATGCTTCCTCAAATTTGACTCTTTCTGAAGCCAAAAAATCATCTAATGGATATTCCAAGATTTTTCCTGTTATAAAGCAGTCATCGAGAGTAAGATTACCTTCTAAATTAATGAATGATTTAACTTGAGGAGGAGATTGATCAATCATTTCCATTGCTACCAATCCACCCATAGAATGAGCACATAAATGAAATGAGTGCACTTCTAACTGATTTAAGGCCTGCATCATTATAGCTGCCTGATTTGATAGTTCATAGCTAAATCTATCATGCTTCGTACTCTCACCAAAACCAATGAGGTCTAATGAAATCAGAGAATATTTACTAAGGGAGGGATCTTCGAAAGCAAATCTAAAAAATTCCCTGGAAGACCCGAATCCATGAATAAAAACAATGAAAGGCTTTTCTTCTTTTTCAACAATTCGTTGTGTGTATGCTACATTTAGTTCCTTACCTATAGGCAAAATCTCTTTAACAATTATAGCCATAAGAGCAATTCTCCTGCGTTTTTCAGTGCTTCTCCAAATTCCTTGAACTTGCTCTTTAAGAATCCTCCTTGACTGATTTTCTCAATTAATTATTAAAAAATTTGAGGTTTTTTGGAGGATTCACGAGAAAATGTCCCATTCTTTTTGAGGTGAGGTAGAAACATAGAGAAATTCTCTAGAGCTGGTTATAAAGTTTGAGCCTCATCCAAATTAATTCTAGAAAAGGGATAGTAAAGGGGATCGAATTCACATAAGCGAGAAAAGCCAAAATTGGAAATAATCTGCTTCTCTTTTACTAACCAATCTATTTCCACTTATAAATCTCATTCTCTAAAAATTAAGTATGGTTTCTGAGACAAAGTAATCTTTTAGGGAGACTTTAGACGGATCTTATTAACCATTGGTTTGTATATAGTTAAATAGGTGAAAAATTATGAACAAAATAAAAAATATTAGACAAAGATTGGTTGAAATACGAAATATTATGAATAGAGGTGGTAATATAACAGAGGATCATTTTTTAATCTTAGAATCACTTACAGATCATGAAAATTATGGGATTCGTCGTCAAGCTTCTGGATTGATAGTTAAAATCTCGAAAGACCATCGAAATCTTATGTTGGCTGGAGAATTTAATCCAATCACCCCAAGCTGCAGCTGAAGTTACTCCTCTTTTTCAATTTATTTTTATACTGATATCAAATCAACTTGGATTTTTGCTTATTTCTGTTTAGGAAATAATGGCGTGAGGTTATTGTGTTTAGCTAATCCGCTGATACTCTCTTGTTCGGTGGGAGTCAATTTTTCAAAACGCTGTGCGCCATCTACGACCATACTCCACGGGTTTTTCAGTGAATTATGATTTTTTTCCCTTGACTACGCCTGATCGTCCCTCTTTCACTCCCCCTACTACCTTTTCCACTTCTGGCTGGTCCTCATTAACACCTTTGTTTGTATTTTTTGCCATTGTAATTGCAGGACGAAGATCACCCCTTCAACGTCTTTGATTTCTTCTCTCTCTTCGTCTTTAGGATGAAACCTCCGTTTAAATCTATTCTATTCCTATCGCTTTGAGTTTTTCTTCCATTTTCCTAGGTTTGTCTCTTCTGTCATCTATTCTTAATTGGGTCACTACTCTTGAAGCTCCAGCATTAAATATGGCTTCGTGAGCAACCTTTGTAGCATCTAAGATTATGTCGATCGAATCTGCTTCTAGTACTGTTCCCATAGGATGATGAATTACTCTAATATTTGGAAATTTATCAATTTCCTTAACAGCTTCTTTCACAAATTTACTCAAACTTGTCCCTTTTTCCCCTACAGGATATGTTGAAATCTCAGCAATAATTTTAGTTTTCATTTTTATCCACTTTCTTGAAGAATTGTTTCTCCGAATCAAATCAGAATCCAATAAAGGAAATTAAAAAGCTAACAACAGGGACTACAACACCGCTTAATGCACTGGCTCTACCGCCATACTCACTGATATAAAACGTGAAATCACGTGAAACGGTTACACTTGTCGTTTTCGAATAGATCCCACTATTATTTTCAGTCAAGAAAATATTGAACAGATGATTCTTAAATTCACGTCGTTCAAAACTAAACCAAACAGCGTCTCCTACTTGCAAAATTTGAGATAAAAGGGTCAAAATATCAGTGGTCTCAGAAGAACTAAAGGGTAATTTGTCACTTGTAATGTTAAAGTCTTCTGCATCATCTAATATCAGATTATAGTGTAGTTCTTCCATGAATCCACTTTGAACTCCACTCGCATTAAATGTTATTAGCCGGTTGTTTTTTGATTTATCTTTATTTAGCGTAAATATCAGTATTCGGAATGGATCTTTATTTCCATAAACTATATCAGGAGTGCTTACTGATACCCAGATATCCTTGTTATCTCTAAATTCTTTCAAGTTATCCACAAGATCAATCAACAAGCGATCAATGACTTTAAAGACCTCTGGTATTTGCGTTTCTAGACGAGTAAATACGTCTTCAATAATTGTCGAATCAATGCCTGATTCTATTCCTGCAAGAAAATCGTTTATTTTATTCTGTTGCAGTACTTCACTTAATTCTGCTAGGAAAACTTCTTCAGTCAGAAGAGTCGTTACTCGTTTTTTCAAATAAAAAAGTAGCAATATTTTTTCTCGGGCTCGTTCTAAGCGGGTAGTATCGTCTTGCAGCGATTCGAATAAAGGATTTAGAGAAGATTGTATTGAGTTTGTCCATTCATCCATTTTGATTCTCGTGATAGGATCAAGAAAAGATATCATTGCATCAGATAATAGATTATCAAGTGTCATTGGTACCGATTTGGGTGTATAGTACTTCAACATAGCTCCTGGTTGAAATGCTGGTTTATCAGGAATTTTAAGAAGTAACCACATACCGATAGCAATTAGCACCAGTCCAAGTGCACTCCATAAAATAGTTGGTTGTAAAATTCCTACTAAATCATTGATAACTTTATCTATTCCTGTCAAATTATCAGTATTGTCAGGTTGTAATCCAGGTAATATGATTGCGGCTAACAAGAAAAATATAAATGATAAAAAGATAGCTCCTGTAATTAAACTTGAATTAAGAAAAACTTGTGTGTTGAATGATTTAACCGAGGAAAATCCTTCCAAACTATCAATTGGGAATCCTGATTCAGCTTTTTTTGCTGTTTCTCGGTTAAAGCCTTTGATAATATTGAGTGCATTTACTAAGAACGCCAACGAATTGACAAATAAGATGAACCATAAGAATGCAGCTATTTCGTTGGGTTGTTCATTTAAAATTATAATCACAATAATTGCAGGGAGGATAAGCATTACAATAGGGGCATATCGTCGGCAATAGGTATTAGTAATTGATCCAAGTGACATTTTTTTCATCCCTTAATTTTAAATTCGTTCGATTTTAAAATACACAGGCCTGTACCAATCCGTACACCCCACTATATTCGCATTTTCCTCTTTCATATGTGGAAAAAATCCCCCGTACGCCAATGTTAACAGGTCATGCCGAATATCTGCCCACGCCCATTCACAAAATCCTTCAGGAGGGCGGTATCTGTTCTCTTGTGTAATGAAGAACTCTTGACCATCAGTAAATCGGTCACATAGTTTAATACCTTGGTATTTGTCTTTTACATATTCTTTAATAATATCTTCATTGACTGTTCTTTTGATCACCGTAATTTTACAATCATGCATTTGTTTTTCACCAAATTCTAGTTATGGATATTCTGCGATAAAGGCATAATTCTTTCTATGAGAGATAAGTCTTTCTTTTTTTGACGTCTTTTAATACTTTAATATTGCATTTCCAACTCGATTTCTTAAGAAGGTTCATCAGAGATTTTGATGATTAGCTTCCCTATGTTAGACCCATCAAATAGCTTATTAATGGCTTTTGGTGCATTCTTTAAGCCATCAATGATATGTTCGCGATACATAAGTTGTCCATCGGAATACCATTCCATTAGATCCGATAAGGCTTCAGCCATTCGATCAAGATAATCTGTAACAATAAATCCTTGGATAAGTGCACGCTTGGTAACTATTTTCACAATATTTTGAGGACCTGGAGATGGTTCTGTGTTATTATAAACTGAAATCATTCCACAGCTAACTATTCGTCCATATAGATTTATTTGACCAAGTACTGTATCTAAGATTTCTCCGCCAACGTTGTCAAAGTAAATATCAACACCTTTGGGACATAGTTCTTTTAATCGATCATGAACAGATTCAGTTTTGTAATTAATTGCTCCATTGAACCCAAGTTCTTGTTTGATCCAGTGACATTTCTCATCTGTTCCCGCAATTCCAACCACATGACATCCTTTGATTTTTCCAATCTGGCCAACAAGAGAACCAACTGCTCCAGCAGCCGCAGAAATGACCAACATTTCTCCTTCCATGGGTTTTCCAATATCTAGTAGTCCAAAATAGGCTGTCAAACCTATTATTCCAAAAACATTCAGAAAAATAGTGAGAGGAGCGTTTTCTGGCTTTGGAAATAGGTTTAATGACCACAAACCTTTCCCATCACTAATGAAATACTCTTGCCATCCCAGTAATCCTGTTACAATCTCCCCACTATCAAATTGTGGATTATTACTTTCCTCAATCACTCCAATCCCTGTTCCACGCATGACTTCCCCTATTCCTACAGGTTTCACATAGTGGGGAGCGGTTGCTGGATTAATCCAACCTCTATTTGCTGGATCAAGGGATAAATAAATATTTCTAACTCGTACTTCTCCATCCTTTAGAGGTGGCACTGTTTTTTCTACCCAAGTGAAATCTGACTCACTTATTAACCCTCTTGGATGAGTAGCTAGACACCATTGACCATTGATTATTTTCGACATGTTTTTTCGCTCCAGAATGCATAGTTTTCTTATTTATCTTCAAAAATGAGTATTATGTCAGGTTAAATGATAATAATGCTAAATAAGTTTTTCTCACACTTTTAGCTGCTCTTTATTACTTGACCCAACCCCGAAGCTGAACACCTTTTCAACTAATTTCTAATTGTTTAAAGCGTTCTTTTGTCAATATTTGGTATTTCTTCTGTTGGGAGACGATATGATCAATTTCCTCTGAAATAACTGTCGCCTTACCAGCAAGTTTTACGACTGTGAAAGTGGTATCAGCAACTCTTTCAAATTCCGTATCATGGGTAACTATGATTGTTTGACGAACTGGCTTAGTTTTATCAAATACCTCAACAAGTTCTTTCCTTCTATAAGAATCAAGCATTACTGTCGGTTCGTCAAGAAGCATAATATCTTGATTTGCCAATAATTTTGCAATAGCTAATCGAATTGCGAGGCATGCAATAACTTGCTCCCCTCCCGAAAGTATTGTTAGATCATATTTCTTTCCCGATTGTAGGATTAATAATTCATAATCCTCGGTGATCTCTATCCCCTCGTATTCTTCGTTATTCATCAAGTAAGAAAATATTTCAGTGGAATATTCTGAAATAGCCATTACATGCTGTCTACGTAGGATTGGAACAATTTCCTTATTAAAATCTCGAATAATTCCAATAGTATCGAGTTTCGATTGTGTAATTTTCAAATCATTTCTAATGGAAATTAGTTTTTTCTCTTTCACCTTTATCTCGCTTAGTGACTTCTTTTTATCCGGAATTTGTTCTTTTATCAGATTAGAAATATTAGTTTCAATTTGGACTTTTTTGGTCTTTAGCTTCTCCACACGATTTTTAAATTTGAGAAATGTTTTCTCATCGAATTCATCTAGTTTAAATGAAAGGCTTAATTTTATCGAATTTTTTTCATCTATTAGTTGTTCAATCGAGTTGTGAGTACTAATCAATGTCTCTAATCGTGGAATTATATTCAGGATGTATCTTTGATCTTGTTTTTGATGTTCCAGTACTTTGATATTCTCTTCTAGTTCCAAATAATTAAAATTCTTTTGATTTTTTGTTAATTCGTCGACTATAGAATCCATCTCAGATCGAAAATCACCTAATTGTTCACTTAGTATTAGTATATTCTCAATCCGTTTAATTATATCAACCAAAGTATTTTGTTCAATTTCCTTTTTCGTGAGTTCGTGGTCAAGATTTTCATGCATTTTTGCAATATCATTGAGATTCTCCGCGTTTCTTTCAACTTTCTTTAAATTTTCATTTAAATCTTTGAAGCTCGATTTTACTTCTCTTAATTCTGTGGCATGAAGCTGTAGCGAAATTTGGTTCTTTTCTTGCTCATTTATATCTTCTAAACTCTCTATTGACTTTTTGATAGTAAGATCATGAACTTCCTTCTCTTTGGTTAGTTTCTTTATTTCTTGCTTAATCTCTTCTAACTTTTCTTTTTTTACTGCCTTAATCTTCTTTCTGTGGGAGTCAGTGAGTTCTTGTTCGCATAGTGGACAATTTTCAATACTTTTTGTTTTAATTAAGTCCAATAGGTTTGATTCATTATCAAATTGATCTTTTAAACTTGTAATTTTACTCTGAATTGTGGTATTCTTTAAGTTATGACTTTGGAGCAGCTTTTCTTGCCTTTTCTTGAGAGCTGAAAGATCCACTTTGAGATTTTCTTCAAGAGAGGTCTTCCAGTCTGGAAGAATACTTGAAAGAGAGATTTCAATTGCTTTCTGTTTCTTTTCAAGAACTTCAATCTCATCTTGGATTTTGTTTTTTTTCTCTTCTAACACACTAAAATCCTTTTCTTTCGAGATAACTTCGTCTAATCTATTTTTAATGACGATTTTTGACTCTTTAAGCTTATCACTCTGTTGATTTATTGTTGTTAATAATTTTTGATAATTTTGTGACTCTGTACCAATTTCAAGAGCAATTTTACTTATCTTAGAATTAATCGTATCAATTTGAGTTTCTAAGTTTTCTTTTCTTTTTGTGAGCTCTGATAGAATGCTCTTTACATTCTTTCCTTCTTCAACTTTCGAGTCAAGTTTTTTTAGACTCTTTTCAAGATGCGCAAGCTTCATTGAGTTTTCAGTTTTTATTTCTCTAACTTCTTTTATATCTGCAGGCATTGGTTTTTTCATAAAATCTTCTAACGCAGAAATCATATCCTTAGATTCATTTTCACGTTTTTCTATTTCTTCTTTTTTTGATTTTAATCTCTCTTCTATTTGATTAATAGCTTCTCTCTCATTGTTTAATTCTTCATATTTTTCAACCGCTTTCTCTAGTTTTGGCTTAAGATCGATAATATCTTTCTGGAAGCCATTTAATTTTAATTCTAGGTTCTCAAGTTCTATTTCTAATTCGTTTTTTTTCTTAATAT
>JAEOSP010000542.1 GCA_016840305.1 Candidatus Hodarchaeota archaeon | reverse complement strand
TGAATTCCTCCTCAAGATCAGGGAAAGTTTCAAATAAGGTTTTCCCGGTTATTTTAATATAGATATCATCCAGCACTTTGGCAGCAGCTGCACTCAAACTTTTCGAAGATAAAGAGAAGACTTTGAAGGCCCTATCAATTTTTTTGGATATGTCCCATTGTTCTTGGAGGGTAGGGGCAGCTCCAACTTCCTTTAGTATATTATTAACTGACTCATACCAAAACAAAGCGGTGGAACCTGTCATTAAGTCTTTTGACACCAATTCTGTGGACTGCATTTCAATTAATCTTTCATGCGGACAGCCATAGGCTACTTCAGCCAAATATGTTATGTTTTCCATCTCAATCTCATGGCTTTCCCGAACATTTTTAGTTAGCCTATCACCAGGCTTTAAGCCTAACTCATCCATTCGTCTCAAGTATTCTTTGTAGTACATTATACGCATTATGACTTCAGAACGAGCTATATGATTGGAAAGATTTAGTGTATGTTCAATATCATCCCTTTTAAATGTCTTAGAAACTTCAAGACCCATATATCTTATTACCAGCAGTATCGATAGAATTTTTTCAATATCTCCTCCAGGTTCCATAAGATTTCTCATCAACTTTTCATAATCATTTCTTCGAAGTTTTCTTGAAGGTAGAATTTTATTTAGCCTTGCCTTAAGTAGATTTTTTTTGGCGCGAGACATCTCATTAGAGCGAAATAAAAAAAATGAGATGGGTTCCAGTTCATTATACCGGAATATGTTTAATCTTGTGACTGCGCTCTCAAGTAAAGAAACCGTTTCGAGAACTATTTTTGGAGGGAGGGAACATCTGTATGTCTCGATTTGCCTCTCAGGAAGATAAACAGAATGTAAATTTCCAGAAATTTCAAGAGATGCACTGACAATTTCAATGCAAAAGTTAGGATTGATATGTTGGAGGGGCCCGAAAAAGAAATTATGATTTGACCTATCAAAAAATACACCATCATTGTAGAATAGTTCCCATAACAGTTCATCTGCTTCCGAATTTTCTATATAATCTTTATCAACAGACCTTTTTTTCATTGCATCTCCAATGAATTGAATTTGAGGAGAATTTTGGTAAGAAGAATCAGATGTTAAAGATCGTGGTTGATTAGGATTACTTAATGCCTTAGCTAGTTCTAGGGCATTAGCTTTTATCGGGTCAAGGGGCTTTGCCAATGCAGCAATTTTCCTGCGGTATTCACTTTTTTTTGCTGGCATACAATGTTCAGGTAACTCTCCTCTCCTCATAAACATATATTATATAAAAACATTTTTAAACTATAATAAACACACTAACAAACTACTCAATTACATATTCCTTTCTCCACTGTTCTGCAATCTCAGGAAGATCTTCAGCTTTTATATAATCTGTTTCCTGTACTTTCCTGAATTCATCTTCAAGATTAGGGAATGTTTCAAATAATGTTTTTCCAGTAAGGTTGATATAAATGTCATCAAGTACTTTAGCAGCAGCTGTTCTGAATCTTTTAGAAGATGTAGAAAGAATTTTGAAATGCCTATCAATTTTTGTTTGAACAGCCAAATTTTCTTGAAGTGGAGAACCTACTCCAATTTCTTTTAGAATCTTGGGCATGGAATAAAACCAAAAGAATTTTTCAGACTCTGGTAGATGATTCTCATCCATTAATACCCGGTATTGTATTTCACTCAATTTTAAATGCGGACTACTGTAGGCTATTTCAGCCAGAAGAGATATGTTGGTGATTTCATTCATATGGCTCATCAGAAACTTATGTCCTGCAATCCCATCATTAGGTACTAAGCCTTCTACCTCCAGTCTTCTCTGGCTTTCATTGTAGAACATTACATACTTCATTACTGCAGAGCGTGCTAAAAGATTACAAAGATTTAGTGTATGTTCAATATCATCCTGTGCATAGCTCTGAGGTACCACCAATCCAGAATGTCTGGTTGTGAACAGACATGGTAGAATGAAGTCTAAATTCATATGTCTTCCAGGTTCCATAAGTTTGCTTACCAGTTTTTCATAATCTTTTTTTCGAAGTTTCCTCTTGGGGAGTAATTTGTTCAGCCTTGCCTTCAGAAGATTTTTCTTCACACTGTCTATTTCATCTAAGCGAAATAAAAACACAGAAAGATGTTCGAATTCATTGTACCTGAACATATTTATCCTTGAGACTGCATCCTCAAGTAAGGCAGCAGTGTTGAGTATTATCTTCGCTGGAAAAAAAGTATCCATAGATCTAATGTATTTCTCCATAAAAAAAAATGAGCCTTGCTTTTGCGAAGCATCAAGAGCTGCAATGAATATTTCAATATTGGAATTTCGTTCAATACGCTGAAGGG
>JAEOSP010000541.1 GCA_016840305.1 Candidatus Hodarchaeota archaeon | reverse complement strand
CTTAAAGCAGTTAAGCCGATTTATGAGAAAGGGTTCCAGGAGTTATCCTATAAGCCGTTCCACAAATTCACATCAATGATGAAAGTTGCCCCCTCACTAATAAAATTACAATCATACAGATCGAATTATGGTTTTGTATCTAGATATATTAAAAATGAAAAATTACGGATAGTTTTTAGCTTCCATCCATTACTCATTGGTGGGAATCCATTCACAGTCCCATCCATTTATAGTTTAATTCAATACCTTGAGAAAGAATTTGGTGTGTGGTTTGCCCGTGGCGGGACAACAGCTCTAATTCATGCCCTAGCAAAACTTTTTGAAGAGCTAGGTGGTAAGATTGAGGTAAATAGTGAGATAAAAAAGATTGAAGTTGAGGACAATCATGTTTCAGGTGTTCTTACTGTTTCAAATAAATTCCTTCCAAGTAAAATTGTTATCAGCAATGCAGATCCTGCTTTTACATATATGAAATTAATAGATCCTAAGTGGCGTAAGAGAAATAGTGATAAACGTTATAAAAAAGCCAAATACTCAATGGGATTAGTTGTAATCTATTTCGGAACTAAAAAGCAATATCCTGACATGAAACATCATACTATTATCTTAGGACCGAGATATAAAGGGCTACTCGAGGATATTTTCAAGAAAAAGATTTTAGCTGATGATTTTTCAAGCTATCTTCATGTACCCACAAGAACTGATCCCAGTCTAGCACCTGAAGGCCATGAAGCATTCTATATTCTCGTTCCAGTTCCTCATCAAGATTCTGGTATTGACTGGGAAGAGATGGCCGAACCCTTTAAACAGAAGATTTTTAACTTTTTAGATGAAAATTACCTTCCTAGACTGAAAGAGAACTTAGTTACTGAAAGAATATTGACGCCTTTAGATTTTGAACAAGATTATAACAGCTTCAAAGGAACTGGCTTTTCAGTTGAACCAGTTTTTACTCAATCAGCATGGTTCCGCCCTCATAATAAATCTGAAGATGTAGATGGTCTTTACCTAGTAGGTGCAGGTACTCATCCTGGAGCAGGTTTACCAGGAGTTGTATCAAGTGCTAAAGTTACCACAGACCTAATTCTAGGGAAGAAAACTAAGTAAGGAGTTGAAAGAAGATGTTAACTTACTTATCATTCCTTTTACTCTTCATTGGTTTACCATTGGTAATAACAATTGGTTTTTACATTAGCAAATTTCTGCAGGCGAATGTAACTGAGAAGAAGTTAATTTTGAATATTTTACTTGCTTTATTTATACTCGCTCCAATTGCTCTTATTTACACAACACCTTGGGATAATTTTCTTGTTGAGAATTCAATCTGGTTTTATGAATCAACAAAAGTCTTAGGGATAATTATTGGTTTTGTACCAATTGAGGAATACTCTTTTTTTGTATTCCAAACGCTTCTTATTGGATTATTATTTGGATGGTTATTCCTTAGAAGAGAGAATGAGACAGAAACCAATTCTGTTTTCTTCTCAAAGATACGAGTACTTCCAATGATAGCTTTGATTAGCATTTGGGTTATGGCATTAATCACTTTCATCAACGGTATAGAACCATTAACTTATCTTAATTTGATTTTACTATGGGGAATTCCCCCAATACTGATTCAATTAGTATATGGAGCAGATATACTCTGGTTACGTAGACATGATGTATTTTCAGGGATTTCTCTGTCAACACTTTATCTAGGTGCTGCTGATGCCATTGCAATTTTTGATGGGATATGGACAATTAGTAAAGGTACTTCAACTGGCCTTTTAATACTGCAAATTTTACCTATTGAAGAATTTCTGTTCTTTTTAACAACTAATATTTTAATCATATTCGGATTAACCCTTATTATTGATTCAAGAAGTAGGAAGAGGTTTGATAAACTATATTCCAAAGGAAAAGGAATTTTTTTTAGAATCTAGATGGAGAGATAAATTATGGCAAGTGAATTAACTATAGAAATGATCATTATACTTTTAACAACCGTAATTGTAACAATTGCTTCTTTTCTTTGGCTAATAGTAATGCAAAGAAAAGAAAAAGTACGAATTCAAGCTCTACTTGAAACCGACAAGAAAGCTAAATCTAAAATGCCTAAATACACGTTTATTGTCAGTTTGATATTTAGTGTTACTTTTATATTTCTCATATGGATATTAGGCCCCCTTTTACAAAGATTTGAACTTGGACCAGATCAAGGTGCGGCCTGGTACTATTGGCAGCTCCCTGAAGCAGTTTTAATGACACAAATTATTGTTTGGTTCTTCTATCTTGCACATCAGCTCTCGCTCTGGTTCCTGATTTATTGGGGACAGAAAAATGTTTCAAAGTTAAGAGAACAATCGAAATATGGATTAACAACATATAACTGGCTTGCACTAATAATTAATGGATTCTTCATCTATCTTCATTTATTCCAGACTCATGTCTGGTATGATGGTTTAGCTCAAGATGTACCAATTTGGACATCACAGGGATCAGTAATAGTAATGCTTGCCTTCCTTTTAATAATGCAGAATCGTCAAAGAGGAATCATTCTTGGTAAAAAAGCTAGAAAACCAATTACTAGGGACGTAGCAAGAGTATTCATGAAAATGCACATGTATGTATTCGCATGGGCATTAGTTTATACATTCTGGTTCCATCCGATGGACAGCGACCCTCAATTACTTACTGGATTCTTATACATGTTTTTATTGTTTACACAGGTTTCTCTATCTTATACGAAATTCCATTTAGATAAAAAATGGATAATTTTGCTTGAAGGATTTGTGGGAATTCACGCGCTCGTTGTAGCGGTGAACAACACAATTATGTTGGGAAGTTCGGATATGTGGCCAATGTTTCTTACAGGGTTTCTGTTTATGGTTGTTTTTACTTATTTATATGGACTTAAAATGAAATCTAATGTGAGATGGGTAATATTCCTGGCCTTTGCAGGATTTCTGTTATGGATCTATCTTCCATTTGGTTATGGACGTGAATTCAGCTACTTGCTTAGAATGGAAGTTATATGGATACCTATTGTCTTATATGCCTTAGCATATCTATTTGCTGGAATAGTATATATGATTCAAAGGGCAAGAAAAACAATTGAAGCGGAAACTGACAGTAATTATTAACAAATTAGTAGAGTTAAATGAGGTATATTCATGTTAGAAGAAGTAGAAAACTATCTTAATCGATCTTTGATACCCATACGAGTTTCTGGAACTACTAAATCGGGTTGGCCATTTGTTATGAGTCTTTGGTATGTACAAATCAAGGATAAAATCTTTTTGGCCACTACTAAGACGGCTAAAGTAGTAGAATATCTTTCAAATAATCCAAAATGTGCTTTTGAAATTGCTAGCGACATTCCACCTTACTGTGGAATTCGTGGTCAGGCCAAAGCAAAAATTATAGAATCAAAAGGTGATCAAATATTAGAAATCCTTTTAAAGCGATATCTAGGAGACGAAGATAATCTTTTGGCAAAAACATTATCAAAACGCGGTGTTCCTGAGGTAGCAATTGAGCTAACCCCACTAAACATCTACAAATGGAATTTCAGTAAGCGGATGGATAGTAAGCTAAGAGAACCCATTGTGAAATATTGTCCATAATTCGAAAACAGGTGAACTTAATGATTCCTAATCAATGGTATGCGGTTTTAGAATCAAAACAGGTACAAAAAGGTAAGGTAATAGGAGTTACACGTCTTGGTGAAAAGTTAGCGTTTTGGAGAAATCCTGACGGGACAATCAATTGCATTGTTGATAAATGCATACATCGAGGGGTGCAATTATCGAAAGGGAAAGTAAAAAACCATCATCTTGAATGCCCTTTTCATGGTTTTCAGTATGATGAGACAGGAGCAGTTAGGATTATTCCTGCGAGAGGAAAAAATGCTAGTGTCGAAGATTATTATAAACAAAAGGCGTACGTAACTAAAGATAAGGGAGGATTAATTTTCATTTATTGGGGAGAATGGCCACAAAACCTAAGCGAATTGCCACCCATTCCAATGTTTGAAGAACTATTAGATAAACGATTTAGTTACTCAACCAAACATCAACATTGGAATGTTCATTATTCCTTAGTTATTGAAAATCAACTTGATGTAGTACATCTTCCTTTTGTACACGCCAGTACTATTGGAAGAGGGTATAAAACATTAGTACACGGTCCAGGATTACAAAAATGTGAGGATGATGGTATTACAGAATTACGAGTACAACCCTATAACGTTCGAGATGATGGAAAGACAATTCCCCTCAAACAGAGTGAAATCCCTAAAGATTTAAAGACCTATTTGTTCTTTAGATTTCCAAATTTATGGATAAATCGTATTAGTAGTTCAACTATTATTTTTATCGCATTCGCACCAATTAACGAAGAAAATACGTTACTCTATTTAAGATTTTATACAAAATCATCTATTCCTCTCATTAGCTCAATTATCAGAAGAATCGGAGCTCGGGGGAATTTACTAATAGCAGGACAAGATAAAAGAGTAGTAATAACTCAACAGCCAAAGAAATCCTCATTAAAAATGGAAGGACAAAAATTGATTAGTGGTGATAGACCGATTATAGAATATCGTCGTATTAGAGAAGATTTGATAGAAAAAAGTAAGAAAACAGAGTGAAATAAAATGTCAGAAATAAAATATTCAGCAGGTGCCTGCAATATTGGAGAGGCCGAAATTAACCAAAGACGTCGAATAGGACGTATTGGTCTTGTTTTGACTGTAGTTAGTATAATCATATACTTAGGATTGGTTTATTCAATAGGATTAGACATTCTGTTTGGAGTGCTTATTTTTCTACCCGCTGAAATGTCAGCGGTTGGATTACTTCAAGCTAGGAATAAATTTTGTGCTGCTTATGGATTAACTAAGCAACAGAATGTTTCCTCAAGTTTGGGTCTTACTTTGAAAATAGAAGATATATCTAATCAGAAAAAAGACAGAAACAAGGCACTAAAAATCGTTTTTCAATCCACAATCATTGCAATCGGTATTACTGTATTAACAGTTATTGTAGGAATCATTGTGTCACAACTTGTTACCTAGTTCCTACTGGGGAGAGTAAATATTTTTTTAGTTAATGTGAGTAATTATGTGGGTTAAATTAAGAACAAATTTTCCTTGGATAATATTTTTACTCATTGGAATGTTCTTCATAATACTAGGTATCCTTGATTCGCTTTTTGGAAAATTATTAGATCCCATCATTTGGAAAGAAATTACATATCTTGGTTTAGGAACCATATCATATGCTAATTTGATAGTTCGGGTTTTAGGGTATACAATGATTAGCTTCGGAGTTTTGATTGTTGCAATCTCCGTTGAAAGTTATAGATATAAAGAAAAATGGGCATGGGCAGTATTTTGGATTGTCCCCTTCTTTTTATTATTAGTTTCCATGAGTGTAATTAATGCTGGTGGTATTGTATGGATAATTGAGGATACAATATTGATACTATCAGTTTTAGCTCAAATAGTAACGGTTTTAAATTTTTTCAATGAGTCTACAAATAATTAACATACAGCAACGTTTTCTCTACAACTGAATACTATCCTTTATAGACGTCTTAGGCAATATTTCTAATCCACAACGCTCACAGTTTGAAACTCCTTCCCTAATTTGTAGTCCACATTGAAGACATGGATTATCTCCAAGTGAAGAGCGAATTTTAAATGCTAAACTTAAAGCAATAAAGAAACCAACAGACAAAACAACTGCTCCTAGATAATAGGGATATGCTGCATCTATCTCAAATAGAGCAGTTCCAATTAAAGGACCACCCATTCTCATCAAAGAACCTACCCCTTGATTTAGGCCTAAAATAGCTCCTGAGCTTTCTTTGGGCGCTTCTTTTGATAAAAATGCTCCTAAAGTGGGATTTGATATAGAAGATCCAAATGAAAGTGGTATAACCCAAAAAATCAT
>JAEOSP010000540.1 GCA_016840305.1 Candidatus Hodarchaeota archaeon | reverse complement strand
TGTCCCGAACCAAAATTTTGTTCTTTGGTGCATGGGCGGCAGGGGTCATTGCGAGGCCGAAGGCCGTGGCAATCTCCAAAATGTTTCGCCCCCGGACCTGCCTGCCCTCCGTAGTATTAACGAAGGATGGGTGCCGGGGGTCATTGCTGCGTGGGGGGATTTTAATTGTGGACGAAATGTCATCAGAATTTTATTTCTTGACGGGAATTGAGGGTTTGGGTGTTGTTAATCGCGGATTAGCCCTGCCACCCGCGGGCAGGGTATTTGTTTAGCCGTCGCCGCCCCGGCGACGCAATATTTAGCCCCACGTTTCACGTGGGGTTTTTACCCCTGCCTGTCCCGAACCAAAATTTTGTTCTTTGGTGCATGGGCGGCAGGGGTCATTGCGAGGAACGAAGTGACGCGGCAATCTCCAAAATGTTTAGCCCCCGGACCCGTGCCGGGGGTCATTGCTGCGTGGGGGGATTTTAATTGCGGACGAAATGTCATCAGAATTTTATGTGTTGACGGAAATTGCGATTTGTGTTATTTTCTGTTGCTAAAGGCGTGATGAACACCTGCACCCGTGAGCGCAGAACTTCACCGAATCGCCTGTTCGTCATTACGCATTTATTGCGGAATTAACACGAGATACGATATACTATATACGACATACGAAATCGGCGGGAATTTCGGCTTGGGTATTGGATTTAGGAAAGGGCTGAGAAAAATTGTCTTTGGTGGCTAAACTCTAGCAATAGTAAATGGTAGATAGTAAACAGATCTGCCCCACATCATGACTTCCGGAGTTTGTCATTTTCGTATATCTCATATAACTTGCGTTTGAACTTTTTGGCATTATTTCCATAGAAATTCTTGAAAACTTCACGGTTTTTTCTTATCATCCCCTTTGTATAGTAAAACATAAGAGACAATTTCAAACCCCTTAACAATCTACTATCCCAGTTGCTAGAGACATACTGTCCGTTGGCACTATTAAGAGCGCGAAACCGCATTGGATATGCTAACGCTCCTAATTTGTTTACCTCATTAATCCTATAGTAAAAATATTCTGGTGTATCATTATTGTCATCAAAGTTGTATAAAACATATACTCTTATATCCTTAAATCCATATTTTTGAGCCAACTGTATGGTCTTTTGTATGTGTCCATCTTCGGAGCAATTATCAAATGCAAGTCTTAAGGGTTGAATTTTTACTTGATTGAGCAGCTTTATCTTCTCCTCGTCAAGTAATCTACAGTCTAAGCCTTGATTAAAATCGATTCCTGTTATTCCCACTTTTCGAAACTTCGTTAATCTTTCAACATCTTTCTCAAAGTTGGGTGAAGCAAGCCAGTTATTATCCCAAAAAATTATTTGTTTTTTAGTAATATCAATATCTTCCGCCCAGTTGTCTTTCGCCTTAAATATAGGTTCATGTTTTTTAACAGCGCAAAAAGGACAATTTCTTGGGCAACCTCGTGTCGTAAAACTGATTGAGTAAGTTAAGTCAGGGCGCAATGAATAATCTGGCGGGCAATTCTCGGCACCGCGAAGGAGACCCACATGTGGCTTTATACCCGTTTTTTCCTTAATGTATTCCGGCATAAGAGTCGCCATAATTCCGCCCACTCTTATGCGGGCCTTCGGGAACTTGCTTTTATAGTATTTTATCGAGTCAACTACATAGTGAGCCTGATACGTAAACAAGCTTGTTATATATATAACATCGTAATAATCTTTTAGTTTTTTATAACATTTTTCTTTCTTCTGAAAATCGTCAATTAGTTGATTGTGCGATGTGTCTTTAATAAGCTGTACATTATCCCCCTTTCTCTTATGCCAAGTCGAAATTTTCATCAGCCCCAAAGGCGGATAAGGATTATTGTATGCCGGCTCGACAAGAAGAACTTTCCGTTTGTTCGCTGTTTTCTTATGTCTCATGAAAGTTTCCTTATCTTTTTGTAAATCTCATTCCATGATTTAACACGGATTATGTTCGAGGGCAAATCCTTTCTTAACGCATTGATCTCATCTGGTAAGTCCTGCTGTGGTTCATTATATGGATGAGATAGTAGAAAAACTATGTCGCAGATATAGGAAAGCTTCACTGCCTTTTCGAGATCATCCTCAACAAAAAACCGAATTTTATTTTTTCTTGAAATATAAAATCTATTGTTAAATTTACCTCTTGGGTCAGAAGAGTAATCATTTCCTTTCTCAAAGATGAACTTCTTGTAGGCGATTCTTTCTCCTTTTAACCAGATCTTGGTGTTCTGTCTCAAAGGTTCTTCCTTCAATATCTCTATGAGCCAATCCACAGGCAGGAATCTTAATTTCAGTAATATCCTCAGCAATAGTAGCTTCCATGAAAGATGCCTGGCTTGTTGACAAAACAGCTCCACTTTCTTTATAATCTCTTTCTTATCTCTGCTCTCAGGCCAAGGCCGATAGGTGAAGATATACACTTTAAGTTTCAACACATTACCAAGGGTTCTTATTCTATCAGATGCATCCTCTATAGCTGGCATATCTTTCCAGTACCTTGGATCATTAAACACCTTTCTCTCATCTTTTCTTGTTACATTTAGGTCTTGATACTCATGGACAGGCATAATGAGAATTTGGTCTGGATTTAGGTTTTTTCCGGTATTTTCCTTAAGCAACTTGCAAAAATGATCTCGATGTTTGTTGAGAACTCCGTCAATATCTACACCCAAAATTCTTGATTTTAAGTATGCCATCTCTCGATATCGGGCATAGAATAAGTAAATCGCGAAGTGGGAGACGAAAAAAAAGACTGCAAAAGCGAAAAACGACCAAAAACAACAAAACCACTTTGAGAAAAGGATGTACCCAAAAGAACCGAAGTACATTGAATTCATAACTCCAAAAACAAATAACACTGGGCCAAAATATGACATCTCAAAATAAGAAGGCAACTGAGGACTCTGTGGTAAAACCCGCATCTTAAGCTTAAGGTTTATGTCAATATTTGACTCGTCATAAAAATATTTACGTATACCATTCACAGCTCTCGCATAAAGTATCGTATCAAGCCTAAGATTAATTATGTAACAAAACACCCCAATACCCGCTAACGATATACAAAGTAGAACCACCGATGTCGCTACATTATATTCTTTGAATAAGTTCGAAGGTTGTTGTGTCCCATAAGAAAAACGATAAAAAATGGCTATGGCAGATAAAGGTATTGACATTATCAATAGGTAATATCTGAAGAATGTCGATATCGTTTCTATTGATTTGAAGTGAGCTTGCGCTATGTTTGAGTATTCAGATAAAAGATATTTTTCAAATTTACTTTCATCGCTCATCTTGGTTTGTTCCATCAACGTTATTTACCTTTCAAATATAACTCTTTATTCAAAATTAAAGAACATTCTTCATAATTTTTGTTTAATAATACAAATCCTACTGCTCTTTGAATGATTCTAAAAATAACTGCTGTTCAAAAATCTTATTTCCATCAATATTCGTATGAAACCACTGCTTTGATTTTGGTGATTGGATAATGTCCTCCGTAATTTGGTCGCCATCCCTTAGGATAATATTATCACGTTCAGCAGATTGCCTTGCACCACTTGTAAAGTCGGTGTTTGTAGCCACCATAGCTATTATGGGCAATGATAGAACTGTGAACCAACAAGGCAGAACATCCACTGCTCTTCCCTGGCCTCTATTGAAATCATCATATTTGGTCCTTATTTCATCTATGGTTGCCCCCCCTACTTTGTCGTCACCAGAATGATGTTTTGCCTGCCCAAGAACTCGTAGCTTTACGCTACTCAGAAAAACTGTCTGCGTATAATTGCGCATCTCTAATAACCCGTAAAAATCTACACCACCATCTCTACTGGGCTTTGTTACAAATGACACAATTCCGTTAGTCTGCAGTATATGCCTACAAAAATGTTCAAAAGCTATTGGGTCCATATTCTTTATTGCCGCTTTTATTTCATTACGCCACTTTCTTACAAATCTAAGCCAATCGTTATTGCCATTGTTTGAACTACAACGTCTAAGGATTTTCGGTACATAATCATCAAATTCAAAATTCGGTGGAATACCCTTTTCTCTGAAAGAATCGATTTTTTTATTAAGTTCATGCGTAACTTCTGACAGAATCCCATCGATTTCATCAGCGACCTCAAGTTCCCCAATTTCTGGATTCAATTCTCTAAGTTTTCTTTCGCAAAATCCTTCTAAGTCAACTGTTTCACTACTCAAATCCCAAATCTCGATTGCTATCTGTTTTACATGTCGCTTAGAAATCACCACTGTCTATCCCTTCCTCAAGTTTTTTAACTGTTGTGTTACGAGTTGAGACAAATCTGTTAGTAATTTAATAATTTGTTTTTTTTGGTCTTTTTCTTGCTGTTCTTTAGCCAATTGCATTTTCGCAATTGGTAACTTTTCAAGCAAAGACTTCATTTTCTCTAGGCTTCGCATATTCTTAGATAAATCAACAGATATTTCCTCCTCTTCGTTGTATATTTTTTCCTTGCATTCTTCAATGCTAACCTTGCCATCCTTAAACTCATCAAAGAGTTCTCCATAATCTGGCTCAACCAGTTTGGCAAGAGTGTCACGAGTAGTAGTTGAAATGTCAATCTTGCTTTTTCTTCCTTCACATGGAACAATCCAGGACACAAATTGAGCAAGATTATCTACATCCTCAAATTGTTTTTTTTCTTCTTTCCACCCAAGCCATTCCTTAATTTGTGGCTTTGCAAATACCACTTCTGTAAACATTCCAAATTTCTCTGGCTTTAAATCCTCTCCAAAATCCTCATCTTCTCTTGCCTGCTCAAAAGCGTAATATGAACGGATGAGTCGGCTGACCTCTGCTTGTGGCTTCATTCCAAATCTCGATGCAATCTCTCTTGGGTGTGTCCCTGCTTCGTGGATCTTAGTTATGAATTTGGCTTTTGGATAATCACCCCATTTCTTTATCCCAGCAGCGTGTCTAAGTCCTTGAATAACCCATGCAATATCTTCGTTCTCTCCCTCGTAGAGTAACGCTTCAAACTCCTTAATGCTCTTCAGTATATTGGCTTTCAAACTAATACTTCCTTCCCTATAGCCTTGCTCTAAAATCTTCAACGCCGTTACCCGTCTGTTTCCTTCCAATACAATATATTTTTTCTCTTGAACAGATTTTACGACTATTCTGTCCATTGTTGCAAATCCACAAGTCTTTATACTATCCATTAAATCAGCGACTTTTATTTCAGTGCACATCCGGTTTAAACAATGTTCCTGAACCCCTGGTTCGAGAGCCCGCTCGTCAGGAGTTCTCTCCCTGTTTGAAATTTCAAGTCTTGGATTATTCGGATCAAGATAAATCTGATCAAGTTTTACTTTTACTCGCTTCATCTTTGATAGCTCAACGCATACATCAACTTTTTTTGATTTACTCATATCGCACCTCTAATTTTTATTCTTATTTCTACTACTCTTTATCTATATAATACCCAAAAGCGCAATTCCCGCCTGCCCCAGGGTGAACTCCTGCGCACCCACAAGCCGGGGTCAATCAAAAGAATTCCTCGCACTTGAGGGAAATTATAGAGGATAAAGTTCGGATTTCAATAGTAAAAAAAAAGTTACTTTTTTGCCATTTTTTCGTTGACTATTGTTTGAAACTTCGTTAAAATACCCGCATGTTAGCCAGCAGGCAAACATAAACCGCCAGTAGGCGAAGA
>JAEOSP010000539.1 GCA_016840305.1 Candidatus Hodarchaeota archaeon | reverse complement strand
GTATGTCTCCAAAATCCTTAATTCCAAGATCTGCAATATCTATGTCTTCATAAATGCTGTAAGTCTCAATATTTTCACTAGCACGTCGGATGAAATCAGGAGCTTGACAAGCTCCTGGTCTATAGGACGGATTGAGTTCAAAAGGTGCTCCAATGACTGAAGCAAAGAAGGATTCTCTCCACTGATCTAATCCACCAAAAAAAAAATGAGAATTCAACTCAACAATGACTCCTAAAAAAGGAATGAAAAGATATAAAGAGAAAAAATTACATCTCTTTACACCATATTTAAATAATTCTATTTATTTACGTTTAGTTCGCTTTTTTGTAGGAGCAGCATCTTCTGGTTTTGCTAATATGCCTCGGATACCCGCGAAAAGAAGGAACAGCGCTCCTAATGGAACTGGGAAAAAGTCTCCTTCCATTGCTTCCCAACCAGATAACATACTCCAAGTAAGTAATAAGGCAGCTAATGATGCCACACCAGATCCCAAAAATAAGAATCCTGATATTTTTTCCTGTCCAATTAAATTTAGAAGAATTCCCCCAACCATAAGTAGAACGAAAGCTGCCATGAGCATTCCCCCGGTTCCCAGTGCGTACTCTGTTGCTGTACTGTCAATTACAACCTCTTTAAAATTACCATAGACTTGTACAACGCCACTAAGAGCACCTGTTTCCGCTAAAAGCGTTTCAGGATCACTAGAGTATTCATACTCCGTCATGACTTTATGGAGATCCGTATACCAACCTGGATTCAAAGGAAGGAAAATTTGACCTTTTGTATTTAAACTAGGATCTGAATAGACATAATTAGAATAATGAAAGACATAAAATGCTCCAAATGCTGTAATGCTAAGTATATTTACGACATCACTATTTGGACTATAGTAGACTATTAGAAATGCAGGTAAAATTAATGCAATTATTGCTGGAATTAGACCTTTTCCCATATTCTTGACACATCCGAAATACTATTTGCAAAATAATAGGTAGGCAAGAAGCCCCTTCCTCTAGCTGGGGAGAAATGCCAAACTAATTGATGATCCTTATTTTCAATGAGGTATAATATGCCTACTTAAATGCGAAGTGGTTGTCAGTTACTGAAAGAACCCCAAATCTCCTGAGTTTTGGAGTCTGTTCACGGCAGTAGGAAGCCTTTTACTTTATTCGGGGTCACTTCAAAAATCGATAGTGCGACATACTGTGATTAATTATTGTTTCGAATACATCAACCATTTGACAATTTCTTGGATGAATTTTGGAAAGAGAATAGGAAATTAATTGATAATAGTAAACAAGAAATCTGTTTTAATTGGTTTTATGTCTTTTGAGTTCTATTCTGTATTTTTTGCAACTTTAGAAGCACCAGATTTTTATCTAAACGACATCTGTGTGTGTTTTTAATTTAAGTAGAACTTGGACAAAAAGATGCGAAATGATTTCAAGGAACAACCGTGGATACTATGCTGGTCTAAATCATGAGCGCATTGCGATCTCAGGCAGAACGTTATGAACATCTGTCAAGGAAATTTACTTCTCTTTACCATCAAAAAACTGATGATATCTTTGTTGTGGTTACGGACCTTGAAACTAAGATGGATGAGTCTATTGACGAGTTTCCATCTCAAAATTTCCTGAAGGAAGTTAACCAAATATTTAGTGAAGATCCAACCATTTTATTGGAACTTGTGATTTCAACTGTAAGTCAAGATCGTACGCTTGTAATTAGACGAATAAACTTATTTGGTTCTCAAGAAGGTCTTTATTTCTTAAAAGCATTACCCAAAGAGATTGATATTGATGATCCTTTAACTAAACTAGAAGACTTTCACCTGAACTATGCCCAGCGATTTCAAGCCATTAAGAATCAAGTTATTTCCCCCTTTTCAGACAAACCACTTGAATCAATAGAGGTTCTTCAGAAGAAATTTGGTTCTCAACTAACTGAAGAAATTGTTTCAGGAGGTGAAGGACTGGCAAGATCCGTTACTACACTCCCAGTTGAGGGTGAGGATCAGGAAGAATCATTCTATCGCCCTATATTGTTAGTTCGTATACCAGTTGATTATAGAGAAGATAAGATACCAGTTATTCCGCATCTTCTTGAAGGTAAGAATGAGATACACCTTATACAACCTGGACGTGAAATGGTTGAAGTTGATCCGGAAGCATTACTACGTAGTATCTTTTCTTTCAGTTCTAATTTCCTAAATAATGTTCATACACGCTATTTATCTAATGAAGGCTTAAACCAAGTTAATCTCTATCACTCTTTTATAGCAGAGCTACAAAACCTTGTTGAAAATCAATCATTTGATTGGTCATCT
>JAEOSP010000055.1 GCA_016840305.1 Candidatus Hodarchaeota archaeon | reverse complement strand
TACGACGTAATTCCCAACATTTGTCATAAATCTCTTTAACATTAGATTCACTACCAGGAGTAGCAATTACTTCGCCAGCAACAGTTTTCAACCATTCAAAACGTTCTTTACTCATTTCTTCTGGGAGGATAGCAACAGATTCACATGCCAGTATGTGAGAGTCATAAGCCCCTCCGCGGCAATAATTACCAGTGGAAGGCCAAACAGCTTTTTGCAAAATCGGATCGAATTGTCCTGTAACTAAACGAGGAACTAAGCAGCCAAATGCGGCTCCTACCTTATGTGACCCAGTAGGGAAATACTTGCCTACCAAAGCTATAATTCTTGCTTCCACACCAGTTAATTCGGGCGGTAATTCAATATAATTAGCGAAATCTTGGTATCCTCCTCCTTTTTCTAAAGGTTCATTTTTCCATGTGATTCTGAAAAGATTTCGTGGTGTGACATCCCACAATCCGATTTCTGCAAGTTCCTGCTTAATTTTTTCAGGTACAAGTTTTTTAGGATTTTTTTGTTCCTCAAATGTGGGAATAATGATGTCTCGTTCTCTTGCGCGAGTTACAGCATTTTCTAGTACTTTTTCATTAATAGTTAAATCAATCATTTTCATTTCATCCGATTCAGTAAATTTTCTAAAGATTTTAATTCAGGTTTTATGGGATCATAAATTGTTGTTGATTTGAAAACTACTTCTGGGTCTTTGAAACCAGTTCCTGTTATGGGCATAACAATTATATCACTGGGATCAATAGTTCCATCTGCAAGTAGTTTCTCTAGGCCAGCTAATGCTGCAGTTCCTGATGGTTCTCCGAAAATACCTTCTTTAGCTGCTAACCATTTCTGAGTTCGAAGGATGCTTTCATCGTTAACAGCGATAGCGGTTCCTTTACTATCATATATAGTTTCCAATGCTTCATTACCATCCCAAGGATGTGGATCTGCTAATCCTCCAGCAACAGTGTTAGGAGTTTTAGTCCAATCAATAAAATCAAGAGGAGCAATCTTCTGCTTAGCTGATTCTACTATAGGTGCACATTCTTCTGGTTGAATAGCAACCATTTTTGGTGTCTCTGAGATAAAGTCTAGCTTCTCGAATTCCTCAAAACCTCGATAGGTACCAGCTAAAAGACCTCCACTTCCAGTGTTACAAAGAATCCAATCAGGGACTTCCCAATTAAGTTGTTCACAAATTTCAAATCCAAGACTTTTTGTACCTTCGAATTGGAAGGGATTGAATGGGCCGAAAGATGGGCAAGGTGTCCAACCAAATTCTTTATAGGCTTTTTTAAATAGAGTAACTGTAGGATCTTCTCCTTCTTTTACCACTGATACTCTTATTACTTTAGCTCCAAGGAATGTTAGTTGAGCAAGTTTTCCTCGCGGTGCGTGTTCAGGAACAAATACAACTACATCAAATCCTCCTTTAGCTCCATACGTTGCTAGTGCTGCTGCTGCGTTACCACTTGATGCTGCTGTTAATGTTTTTGCATTGAACTCTTTTGCTTTAGATACACCAATCGAAATTGGTCTGTCTTTAAATGAGCCAGATGGATTATTTGATTCTAATTTCAGATATAGATGCTTTAAGCCCATTTTTCTTGCTAAACGGGTACTCTTGATTAAAGCTGTTCCTCCAGTTCCTAAGCTTATTAGATTGGAGGGATTTATTGGAAAAAATTCTACATACCGACTTATATTAAAAGGGCGTTTATTCAAAAGGTCTTTCGTAACGAGTTCTTGTAATTTTTCGTAATTAAACGTAATTTTTAATCGGAAACCACAATTACAAGCATCACTTATGAAATTACCTTCATCAACAACCTTTTGACATTTGGGGCATATTAATGCTGATTCGTGATACATATACCGTTCTCATCTTTAATAATTCTTGTTCGTTCTGAGCTTTTTTCTTTTGTTTTTTGAGAGGTGATGAATATTAAGAAATTAAACGTAAAATAATATATAAAAATAGAAGTCAGGATGGAGGATTTGAGACAAATGAACGATACTGAAATTACTCCAGAAGAATTTCATATGCAATTACAATCAGGAAATGTTCCTCTCATGATAGATGTCAGGAATAATCAGGTATTTTCTGATTGGCATATCTTCAATAGTAGAAACTTTCCTATAATGCAGTTATTAGAAGTAAATGAGGTACCCGAAGAATATTACAATCAAGAAATTGTAGTTATTTGTAATAGGGGACAAGACTCTCTCATGGGTGCTCGACATCTTCAGAATTTAGGTATAAATGCCCATTCACTAAAAGGGGGATTAATAGAGTGGAACAATGTTTTTGATACTACTGAAATTATCAATGAATCTGATCTTAAGCTAGTACAAATACGTCGCATATCAAAAGGGTGTTTATCGTATTTTGTATATTCAAATGGTGAAGCAATCGTCATAGATCCCGCTCAAAATATTTCACCGTACATCCGTTTTGCTGAAGAAAAAGGTCTATCTATTACTCAGATAATTGACTCACATTTGCATGCAGATCACATTTCAGGAGCTCGGTCGTTAGCTAAAGAAACAGGAGCAGAGATATATCTTAATCCTCAAGATCCTTATAAATTCGAGTTTAATACTATTGAAGAGGGTTTTAAGTTTATTTTAAATAATAAGCAATTATTACGAGTAATTTCAACACCTGGACATACACCTGGTAGCACTTCTTTTGTGATGAAAAATATCGGAATCTTAACTGGAGACATGCTATTTGTTGATGGAATCGGTAGACCTGATCTTTTGAATCAAACAGCAATTTTTGCAAAAGATTTATATAAATCACTGACTAAAAAGGTTGCAACTTTGCCTGATGGTATGTTCTACGCCCCAGCACATCATGGAAAGTTTGAGCTTGACCATTTCGGAAAACCAATTGCATCAGATATTGGTTCTTTTAAAAAGGACAGCCTAATACAAAAAGATGAGGAATCTTTTATTAATTATGCAGTTGAAAGATCAAAGCTGACAAAAGAGCCTTCATCTTACAGAACAATTAGAGAAGTAAATATGGGGTCTTTAATTTTGTCCGAACCTAAGATTAATGAGCTTGAAGTTGGTCCGAATCGTTGTGCGATTAACTGACCTGTTCTCCTTGATTGAAAGGAGAAAAAAAGAAATTGCTTTCTTAAAAAAGACCTTTAGACAATTCCAAGATAACTCTCTTTAACATGAGGGTTATTAATAAGCTCTTGCTTGGTACCTTGTAATTCAATTCGGCCATCTTCCAAAAGATACCCTCTATCACAGATTTCTAAAGCAATACTCGCATCCTGTTCTACTAAAAGAATTGTTGTCCCCGTTTTTTGGATTTCACGTATTGCTGCAAGGATATTCAGTTTGATCATTGGAGCTAAGCCTAAGCTTGGTTCGTCTAATAATAAAATTTTTGGGCTTCCCATGAGAGAACGTGCAATAGCAACCATCTGCTGTTCTCCTCCAGAAAAATTACCTGCTTTTTCATAGAGTCGCTCTTCTAAGATAGGAAATAGCTTCAATACTTTCTCAAAATTCTTGTTTACCTCATCCTTGCTTTCTATTCTGTAAGCTCCTAATTTTAAATTTTCCTCGACATTTGATTCTGTGAATAACCGTCTACGTTCAGGACAATGAATAATTCCCAATTCAACGACTTGATGAGGTTTAAGTGATCGATTTTTCCCTATAACTCGAAAATCAGATTTTGTTGACTCAGCTATGAGTTTTCCCATGAAGAATATTTTCCCTCTTTCGAGTTCAACTAAACCTGAAATTGCACGAAGTAGAGTAGATTTACCTGTTCCATTTGGACCTATAACAGCAACCAGCTCACCAGGTTTCACGGTGAGGAAGATGGATGCTAAAGCTATAGCACGGCCATAATGCACACTTGCTCCTTGTAATTCAAGGAGATTGGGAGAG
>JAEOSP010000538.1 GCA_016840305.1 Candidatus Hodarchaeota archaeon | reverse complement strand
TCTTCTTTTGATTTTATTGCTAAAAAACCAAGCAGTGTCTATCCCGAACGACCTATAAAAATCATCACAAGAGTTTTAGCAGAGCTGGATTTGTTTAAGAAACAAGCCTCAATTGAATTGCAGTTGATTGCAAATCTAATAAGGGGAAAACCATTAATAATTGCTCAATTTGCTACAGGTAAAAAAGTTAAGAACGCGACCCTTTACAGAAGACATAATGTTCCAGCAATTTCTATACAAACCTTACAACTGTTTCTTAAGGAATTTTCTTTGACCACAAACACATTCAACATTACAAGATACGCCCAAAGAGGGGGAATTTATGTTAATCTTTCTAAAGAGCGATTTATTGAAAGACGGAAGCGTTTAGAACTAGATATACAGAATCTTGCAGATAAAATCGGTATCTCTCGTCAATCACTATACAAATATGAAAGAGGGTTATCTTCCCCTAAGG
This sequence comes from Candidatus Hodarchaeota archaeon, assembly GCA_016840305.1. The sequence goes on along the minus strand of JAEOSP010000538.1, from coordinate 26,178 downwards.
TAGACAGCTATCAAAGAATTCAGAAGATAATGGGTGATAATCTTGATCATCCTCTTGATTTATTCACCGAAACCAGTAAAAATCTTGAAACTTCGATCTTTAAAGATATGTGTTCACCTAAATCACAGTTACAAAAAGAAGTGGCTGGTTATCTCCATGAAAAAGACATTGAAGTACTATGGTTTAAATCAGAACCATTTGATGGGTTATCCTTAAGTGAAACTCAAGATGATGCTGATAATAGAGTAATAAATCCCGAAAATACAATCATTACGGGAGTCTCATCACTAGATAATGAAAGAGAGAATAATCGCATTCTGTTACTCAATAAACTGTCTCATTTCTTAGGTAAGAGGGCCATATGGTTTGTAGATACGACTTTAGATAAAAACAATCAAAATTCAAAATCAGCAAAATTTTTTACGATTTTAAGTATAGCAGAATTAGAAAGAATGGGAAATGAAGAATTTTTAAGCCTTTTACAAATTTCTAAGGAATGATAATCAGCCTATAATTCAGATCTAGGGAAAAAATCTTTATCGAAAGGAAATTAAAACCTCTTCATTTCACCCCGTCTCGTACAATTACAAGCACTGTCGGCTATATCAGAGAATATAGAGAACTTCCTAATAATGTATACGTTGAACAGTAATTTGACTTCAATAATATCGATTATTTATAGGAAGAGCGTATCTTTTCAACCAAGTCGATTAATAGAGGCAAAATAAATGTCTGAAAAAGAAAACGAACAAGTAAATGACAAAGAATCAAGAACACCTTGGATTCCTGGTTTCAAAAAACCAAAAATCGACTTTAGAAGACCTGACTTCGCATTACCATACGAGGCTCCTCATAAGTACGTTATTTTGGTAATTCTCTTGGCCACACTTTTCATTCTGGCTGGAGGAATATACAATTTAACAGAGAATCCACTGCCGATGGGTCAAACGCAAACAGCACTTGTTCCAGTATTCAAGTCTGCTAGTGAGCAGTTCTTGATTGAATCATTAATCGCAGCTCTGTTTTATGGTTTAGGAGCGGGTGGAATTTTCATGATCAGGTACTCGACTAGATTTGCATACGACGTTAGAACCTCAATCACTCTCTTGATCTTGGGCATTATTCTGACAATAATTGCAGCTGGCGGGACTGTAACAATGTACGATTTTAAAACTAGTAATTAATCAACAACTATCCGTTTTGCCGGGGTTTCTAGACTTTGTTTAGGAGATACTGAATTCTCCGAGACCTGATAGCCAAGCGGACGGGTTAATGATTAATCAGGCCCTGTATTACGGCGCTGGCCTTGAGATCTTCATTTGAAGAAGAAATTGAAGACTTGAAAGCCAGTGTACTACCTGTACTCGAGGGTTCAAATCCCTCCCCCGGCGTTTCTATCTAAAAACTGATCTGTTCTCGTCATGAATACCTACATTCATGAATTCAATTACGAACATTCATCCTCGCTTATAAATCGTTAGAATGGTAATGAGGGGAACTTCCGTGCAGGAGGAGTTAAAACCAATAATGCTTTTAACTCCAAATTATTCACCCCAACTGAAGATTCTAGCAACAAGAATTGCTTGGATATAGTGGAGAAAGATATATTGGTATCCGTAGCGCGCATTCGATTAATGAGCACCGATGTTGGACAGCTCGATGGTATTTGTAACGAAATGAGGAGAATAGCTGAAAAATCTGGGGTAAAGATGAGAGGACCTATCCCTCTACCAACAAAAAATTTACAACTACCCGTTAGAAAATCTCCCAGTGGGCAAGGCACAGCTACTTGGGAAAATTATGAACTAAGAATCCACAAACGGTTAATCGACATTGATGCTGACGACAGAACGATGCGACAAATAATTAGGTTAAATGTTTCTCGATCAATTTTTGTTGAGATTGAATTAAGAACTTGAATAGAGGTAATATCATATGTCAGCTTCAGAAAACATGAAAATCTTCGGATTATGGGATTGCCAAGATATTGAAATCACAGATATCGGTTTGAAACGTTATATAAACCTTGAAGAACGACTCATGCCTCATAGTTCAGGCCGTCACGAGCATAAACGATTTCATAAATCGTACGTTCATATTGTAGAGCGATTTGCGAATAAACTTATGAGTCCAGGGAAAAATACTGGAAAAAAGAATCTAACTTTAAATATAGTAAAAGATGCTTTGAAACTTGTTGAATTGAAAACGAATAAGAATCCAATTCAAATTTTGGTAGATGCGGTTGTTAATTGCGCACCAAGAGAAGAAACCACACGAATTTCGTATGGTGGAATTGTTTACCATACAGCGGTGGATAGTGCTCCCCAAAGACGTGTTGATGTAGCCATTCGTTTGTTAGCTAATTCTGTAAGAAAGGCTTCATTCAACAATGTAAGATCGGTTGATGAAATATTAGCCGAACAACTAATCTCTGCAGGAACAAATAATCCCAACTCTAATGCAATAAAAAGAAAACAGGATATCGAGCGGGTTGCTCTTAGTGCACGATAAAATTCTCTAATCAAATTACTTCCATTTCTCCGAGAAAATCCACGTTCGGATTCCAACTTTTAGTAAAAATCCTTTACAATTCCTTGTTAATTTGGTGTATGAGAAAGAATCACACTACAAAGAGGAATGAATAATTAGCTCTATAGGGAATTAATTCTTTCACATTTCAGAAATCAATAATTGAGTCTGAATAAGGTTAAAACTTAAGTAGATTAATCATTTATAAGTTGGTTTACAACACCTACAGCTATTGTCTGCCCTGAATGCCGTAATATTATTCGACCAAGCTCTGGATAATCTGAAAACTTTTGTACTACAATTGAGGAATTCACAACAATCTCAGCCTCAACCAATTCTCCTTCAAATGCGATAGTAATTTTTCCTTCGAATTCACGTGGTAGTTTTTTGTGTTTCGGATTTTTATTCAGAATATTCGAAATTTGACTAATTTGAGCTGTTGTATAAGCAGCACCGCAGTGAAAAACAACTGATGTGCCGGGCACAAAAGTACCCTCCAAGATCAAAAGTCTAGTCTTAATTTTTGTTACAAACTCATAGTTAGTATCGTTTGGTGCGAGAACTATTCCTTCTTCAAGGCTATCCTTTGGTAAATTCCGTAATAAAACTGAACCATGTTGTCCAGGTTTTAAAGATTCAAGCTTGGTATCCTGCTCCCATATCTCCCTTACTTCAGATTTTATTCCTAGTGGAAGTATCGTTACGGTGTCATTTGCACTGATTGATGAACTTAGAACTTTACCCATAAGGAATGTTCCAAAACCATGTCGTTCTACAATATCATAACCAATAAACCGCATTTCTCTATTACTTACAGGTTTTACCCCTTCTAAAGAGTTAAGTGCATCTATCAAAGTGTTTCCTTTATACCAGCTCATTTTTTCTGACGCTGAAGTTAAATTCTCACCAGTAAATCCGCTTATCGGAATAAAGGGTATTTTATCAATTATCTGTCCCCATGGGGATTGAATGTCCTTGATTAACTTTTTAATCATTGTAACAGCATCAAGATAACGATCCTCACGATAATCCACTTGATCCATCTTATTAATAGCAATTATTACTTGATTTATACCCAATACAGATGCCAGTATTGCATGTTCTCTAGTTTGACCACCTGGATCCTGTGGACCACCATGTTTCAAACCTGATTTTAAATCATTAGGAACGGCGCTTACAACTAGTACACAAGCTTCTGCCTGAGATGTACCTCTTATCATGTTTTTTACAAAATCTCTATGACCTGGAGAATCAATAAGCATGAACTTTCGTTTTTCAGTTTCAAAGGGGTAAAATGCAATATCAGCTGTGATTCCTCGTTGCTTTTCTTCTGGTAAGGTATCAAGAACATAAGCCCATTGCCATGACTCCATTTGATGTTCAATAGCTTCTTCCTTTAACTTTTCCATTGTTCGGGAATCAATAGCACCAATCAATGATAATAGATGCCCTAGTGTAGTTGATTTACCATGATCCACATGACCAATCCAAATCAATGAAATTGTCTGTTTATCTTTAACCATGAAAACACCTGCCTTTTAAAAGGCCAGGAAAAAAGAGAAAAAAAAAAGAAAAAATTAGGAGGCGTATTTGCCTCTTTCAACTTTTTGGACTACTCCTACAGCCACTGTTTTACCAGAATCACGTAAAGCAAATCTTCCCAGAGCAGGTGACTTTGCAAGAGGTTCAACAACAAGAGGATTCAATGGAGTCATCCAAACCATACCACGCTCACCTTGGCCTAATTGATCCTGTTCTTGTACAGCAGTAACGCGACAAGCAACTTGAGCTGTTCCTAAATGAACCACTGGTGAGTAGTTTTCATGAATACCCCAAGAGTCATCCTTCTTCTTTCCTTTCTTTCCTAAACCTCGAACCACTAGTACTAGTGATAGGAAAGCATCAACATTTGGCTTCAAGGCTTCTGCAGGATCACTTGGATCACTTAATACAGCTCCACGAATAATGTCTTTGGCACCAACATTTTTTGCTTTTATTTGGAAACCGATATTATCTCCTGGCATGCCTTGAGGAATATCCTTATGGAAAGCTTGAATAGTTTTTACTGTAACCGCAACAGGTACAATACTTGCTTTTGTTGGAGAAACAAGCGCATCGGAATTAGGTTTCAAAATTCCGCTTGAAACTCTACCAGTCAATACTGTTCCTACACCACTTATATTTAGTGTTTGTTGAATTGGAACTCGGAGAGGTTGTTTGGCAAGGGCTTCTTTACGAACAGCGGGCGATTCTAGCTCATCTAACGCATCTACAAGTGAAGGTCCTTTGTACCAACTTAAACCTTCAAATCCTGCTTTAAGATCTTCCATCTCTTTAGATAAAGATTCAATAAAATCTGGATCTGCATTTCCAGTTTTTGCTGCAGCAATATGTCCTTCCAAGTTTTTAAGTGAGGTATCTTTGGAAAGTAGATTCACTCCTACTAGTCCGCTGGTAGGAACATATTTAATTGCTTCTAAACGAGCTTCTTTGTTTTCTACTTGTAAAGCAGTCATTAGTTGAGTAAAAATGCCGTGAATTGCTGTTTTAATTTGGTTATATCGTTTCTCATCCCAATCAACAACATCCATTTTATTAATCGCAACAACAATGTTTGTTACACCTAAGGAGGTTAAGAGAAGCATGTGCTCTGTTGTCATCCCAATTACGTTGGCATATTTTCCTGATGCAGTCCCAGCAACTTTTGTACCATCTTCGAACTCTCCCTTTCTTGCTGATACAACCAATATTGCTGCATCAGCCTGTGAAGCACCAGTGATCATGTTTTTAATGAAATCGCTGTGGCCTGGAGCATCGATGAGGTTGTAGAAGAATTTTTTTGTTTTGAATTCTTGGAAAGATATGTTAATTGTGAGACCCCGTTCTCTTTCATCCATCAGTGGATCCAAAATCCACGCGTAGGACCAGCTACCCATACCTGTGGCTTTACTTTCTTTATAGTATCTCTCAGCAATACGCCATGGTTGTCGTTTCTTCTTTGGGTCGTGAATTTGACCGAGTAAGAACAACATGTGGCCCAGACCGGTAGATTTTCCGTGATCAACGTGACCAGTGACCACTAAATTCATTCTTTCGAGATCTGCCATTATTATTCACCAGAATATTATTAATTTCTTGTGTATTGGATTAATCAAGTATTATTATTAATCTGAATTTGTTTTAATCCTAACAAACAGCGAAACAGACTTCTATTTATCTGATTTTGCATAATCAATTTTGTCAGACAAGAATGATTTTCCTCGGTTTCTGGATTCCTCTCTCCTTTTGCCTTATAAGAGATAGTGAAATAAAAGACACATGCGAATTGTTAAGTCCTTGGAGAATTGAGAAAAAGGAAAATATTCCACAAAAGTAGATCTTATTTGTTAGGGGATTATTTCTGTTTTTGGGGCTCTTATATAGAAATTCCATTTTTAATGGGTGAGGTTCATTAAATGATGCCCCCAAAAGACAGTCCACCTGGTTTTTGTATAAAAAGATAGATTTTTCCTTTAAAAATGGAAAGATCTTCACACCTTCCCTTTTTTTAGAAGTTTTCCTTTTTCTTGTGTAAAACTCATCCCTTGAATTGGATGTCTAGAAAAGGTATAACTAAATCATCTTGATGGAATAAATTCTTAATAAGTTTCAATTAATGGTTTCGCCAATAATAGATAATGCTCTCTTAACGTAAACTCAGCGATGTCTAAAATTTCTGATAATTTTTTTTGTGTTAGTACACCACGTCTACGTCGATTCACATAGCATTGTGGGAACATTTTATGACGTGCTAAGATAATATCAGCAGCATTTATCATTGCAGCAGCTAAAATAAATGGATTTCTTCCTCCTCTTTTTACTGTTGGAAACTGCTTCAACAACTGTTTGGCTACTACTTTTAAGCAACGATAATACTCTTTCTTTACCGCAATCTTCTTCGTTACTTCATTTCTAACACAATAATCCTTTTGTATTCGGCCAATAATATTTTCTAAGTATTCTTCTGATTTAACGTACTGCACACGAATCTTTGCATGTTTTCGTATTAATGAAGCAGCACGAATGATTTCTTTACCTCTCATTGAATACCCATTATCCTGAACTGCCTTTGTTAGACGATTTAATTCTATATTCTCCTTTCTTGTTCGAATTGCCAGATATATCGATCCTATAATTAAGCTGGATAATTTTACTTCTTTCCTCAATGGTAAATGAACTTTTTTAAAAAGATATAACGCATCTGCTTTAGTAGTATCAGTAATTTCTAGTGTACTGCAGACTCTTGTTAATAAACTGTACGCTCTATATTCTCTTTGTCTTCCATTGAAATGGAGATATATATCATTCACGGATTTTAATCGTCGATATTGTAATTTTCTCTCTGCAGACAATGCTGAACCTGTAACATCCATTAGATTTCTTTTCCGATAGGTACCCAGAAATGTCCCTAATGACTTCATACTACTTGGTCGATCACTAATTGAATTATATTGATTTCTGTAACTTCCTTCTGTATTTATAAGCTGTAAAGAAGGTTTTTCATAAATTTGGTCTGCAATCAATCCACAATTAGTGCATACCATGTCAGAATCTGTTCTGATTAGTCTTCCATTGCATTCTATGCATTTTTCTTTCATTTTTTTCACTGAAAGAAAATAAGATATCATGTTATCTAAATGAAGCACAGAATGAGAGACTTTAATGAAAATGAGAGCCCTCAGAATTATAAAATTGTGGTTTGAAGATTAGGTTTAACTTTCATTTTAATTCCATTTCATGATTGAAGTTCAATTTTAGATCAAGATATAAAAGCTAAAAAAGCAACACAATATTATTAGTATTGAAATGATTTATTTCCAAAGAACGCACCATTTAAGGAATATTAAGGAATGAAAAAACAGAATTCCAAAATAAAACAAGGAGGAAAAAAACCTCTTACAAAGAAAAAGCCTTTAGGGAAGGTTTTTATCTTAGATTTTTACCCTCAAGGCAAATCACTAAGTCGTAAGTACGCAGAAGACTTCAATCCTTTAGCAGTAGTCATATCTGCGGATCACTTTCAGTTTTTTGATGTAATTTTAAAGAGAGGGACAAAAGTTTCAGTTGGGGATTCAATAACCATTCCTTCACCCAGTATTAATGTTTTCAAAATTAAAAAGATAAGCTATAATCAATTATCTGACTCGGCTATAGCTTTTCTCCCTGAAATTGTTCAAGAAATAGTTAAGAGCTCCGAGGCGCGATTTATTCGATTTTTGAATCATGCTCGCCCCCTTACATCTCAAATGCATCAACTCCAACTAATTCCTGGAATAGGGAATAAACGGCTTTGGCAAATCCTTGAGGCACGAAAAAAAAATCTCTTTCAAACATTTAAGGATTTCAAAGATAGGACTGGTATTTCTGATCCAATTCTCGCGTTTACGAATAGGATTATCAATGAAATAAAAGAAGAAGAGAAATATCTTCTATTCACAGAAAAGCAGAAATGATCAGATTGGATTTGCTGAAATTTTTAGCAGAAGGAAATTTAAGAAAATATACCCATGAGATAATATTAGAATACGCTATTTCTCCCAAAAAAAGTTTTAGTCAGAATTTTGTTGTAGAACAGGCATTAATTGACGAAATACTGAGAATTTCAGAGATTAAAGATGACGATAATATTATAGAAGTTGGCGGAGGAATCGGGACATTAACATATTTTTTACTCACTAAAGCCAGAGAAGTGTTTTCATATGAAATTGACCCTTTGCTGTCTAGTATTCTGAAAAAAGAATTTTACAATTTTAAAGACAAATTAAAGGTCATAGCGGGGGATTTTCTCAGAGAAGATGTAGTTCCTGCCAAAAAAATAATATCAAACTTGCCTTATAGTATTTCCTCTCCTTTTATTTCAAAAATCACTAATTTTGAAATTCCTCCAAGCCTAGTGGTCGTAACAGTTCAAGAGGAGTTTGCAAATCATCTTTGTGCTAAAATTGGAACGTCTAACTATAGTAGACTATCAGTTTATTCATCTTATTTCTTTAAATTTGAGAAGATTAAAAAAATTCCACCTGAATACTTTTATCCCAAGCCAAAAGTATTCTCCTATATAGTTAAGGGAACTCCTGTTAAATCACCTGGAATTGTTAGGGAAAATGGTTTTTTTCCTTTTTTAACTGCTCTTTTTAGTCGAAAGCATAGAAAATCAAGAAACAATTTTGGAATCTATAAAAAGAAATTGATGAAAAAAAATAGAAGTAAATTTCAAAACCTGCTTGACACTATTGATAATTCATCAATGCAGCCAATCAATTTGACACCTGACGCAATTCTTGATTTCTATATAGACTTCCAACAATTGATCAAAGAAGAATTCGTTGATGTAGATTTCGACGAATTTATGGGATGAATGGATAAATTAACGGATATCCAGCAAGAAAAAATGGAACTGTAACTATTATGAAGATTGTCAGACTTCTAAGTATGGTAAACTCTATATCCTTGCTATGACGTACTAATCTATCTCCAAGCTGTAACAAAAAAGCTATTAATGAAGTTGCTCGCACTAACCATGCCACAAAAATTAAAATTGTCCAGAATATTTGGTCTCCTGATTCGAGAAGTAATTGCCATCCTTGAATATAGTTTTCCCATTGATCTAAATAAAGAAATAGCATTTAAGTCACTTTAGAGTTGTTTATTGATTTACTTCGGAAATACTTTTTATCACCTAAATATAAAATCAGGGAGGAAATGTGTTAAATACCTGCATATAAGATATGATTTCAAAAATAGAAGCGAAGCATAAGTACCAGGGAAAAAAAACAAAAATAAAAAGGCTAATTCATCAACAACATCTTCTTATGAAGAATTAGAACCTTTGAGTGTTGAATGAATAAAATCCTATCCAGAATAAGTAGATTTCATCAACAAGAGTTGAATCTGTGTATGCAATGTTATGGAATTTGTTTATTCGTACTTGAATAATAAGAATTGATGCAACCATAACGCTCTAATATTGATAGGTTAAAAGTTTCTTTTAATTTCTTATTTATTCTATTTAATCTTCTAAAAGCAGGATTGATACTATTTCTGACAAAAAGGAACCAGAAACAGAAAAAAACATTTATAGTAAACTTAAGTGTTGCCAAAATGAGCGTAATATCCCCACAATCAGCTCAGGAAGGCTAAAGAAGTATTTTCTTCTATCAGTTTTGTGTAAAAAATGATCCTACCTGAGTATAGGAAATAATACGGTGGTAGATTTAGAACAATGGAACTAGAAATTATTGAAAAGCGTGAGAATTATTTGAAGTTCATACTCTTTGGTATAACTCCAACTTTCGCTAATACCTTACGTCGATTAATAATGAGTGAGGTTCCGACAATGGCAATCGATGAGGTGATAATTATTGAAAACACCACTCCTCTTTACGATGAGATTGTTGCTCACCGCCTAGGATTAATTCCACTAAAAACTGATTTGGAAAATTATGTTTTACAATCAGAATGCGCATGTGGGGGACAAGGATGCACTTCCTGTGAGGTTTCTTTAACCTTAGAAAAGTTAGGGGAGAAAGATATTGAAATTGTCTATTCGAGTGATTTACTGTCCCAAGATCCAAAAATAACCCCTGTACATCAGAACATACCAGTTTTGAAAATGGCAAGAAACCAAAAAATCTTTCTTGAAGCAATTGCTAGACTTGGACGTGGGTTAGAACACGCAAAATGGCAACCAATTTCAACAATTTCTTACAAATACTATCCAGTGGTTGAATTTAACGAAAAAAATTGTACTTCTTGCGGAGACTGTGTTGATATTTGTCCTCGTGACATAATAAAGATCGAAAAAGATAAAATTTTTGCTGAAAATGTTATCAACTGCAGTTTGTGCAATCAGTGTGTTGATATCTGCGAAACCGATGCAGTATTTGTATCAACAAATGGAAAAGACTTTATTTTTACTATCGAAAGTACTGGCGCTCTATCTATTAAAGAAAACATACTAACTGCTCTTAAAATACTTAACAAAAAGAATGATGAGTTTAAAGTTTATATTGAAGATTTTTAGAAGGGATTTTTATTGAAAGTAACTGGAAGAACTGATCCAAACAAAATATCATTAATTCGTTTCATTAAACGAAGCGGAATTAAGCATAACGCCTCTATCTGGAAAAAATTAAGTGAAGAGTTGTCAGTTTCAAATAGAAGCCGAACATTGGTTAACTTATCACACATTAACAGAGTAACTAAATCTGGAGAGGAAATCGTTATTCCTGGAAAAGTATTAGGAGCAGGTATGTTATCCCACAAACTGAATATAGCAGCAGAGGACTTTTCAACCTCTGCAAGGGAGAAAATCGTTGCTGCTGGTGGTCAATGTCTATCTTTCGAGGAGATAATTACTAAAAATCCAAATGGTACTAATTTACGATTGCTTAAATAAGAAAGGAGATATATTTTATGCTTGAAAACTTATCTGATAATGCAACAATAATTAACGCCGAAGATACAATCATTGGAAGATTGGCAAGCGTTGTGGCAAAACGAATTTTATTGGGGGAAAATATTATTATCGTAAACGCAGAAAAAGGATTAATATCGGGAGATCCTGGATCTATTACCAAAAAATATCTCCAAAGATATCATATCAAGACAAAATCCAATCCTCTAAAAGGGCCTTTCTATCCAAGAAAACCTGATCAGATACTGAAGAAAACGATCAGAGGTATGCTTCCTTATCGAAAAACTAGAGGAAAAGAAGCCTATAAACGATTAAAAGTGTATGCAAACTTTCCAAGCATTTTTCAGGATAGAGAAATAGAGATTCCAGTAGAATCTCAGCGAAATAATCCGAAATCCTCCTATATTTCATTAGGTGAACTCTATACAAAAATTTGAAGGGATAAAAATGAAAAGTATATTGAAAAGCGGAAAAAGAAGAACAGCCATTGCACGAGCAATTATTAAGGAGGGCAAAGGTAGAGTTCTAATTAATGGAAAACCTATAGAAATAATTGAGCCTGAATTCGTTAGGATGAAGTTACTAGAGCCTTTTTATTTCCTTGATGATAAAACAAAGAATAAAATTGACATTAAAGTTAAGGTAAAAGGTGGAGGATTCATGGGACAGGCAGATGCAGCAAGAACAGCCATTGCACGAGCGATTCTAGCTTGGACTGAATCAGAAGCTTTGCGTGCAAAATTCTTAACCTACGATCGTCATATGATTGTAGGAGATCCCCGAAGAAGAGAACCAAAGCATTTCGGTGGACCTGGAGCACGTGCAAAATACACCAAGAGCTATCGATAAGGCATAATATTTATTTAAGAAAGAGAATGGAAGAAGAATAAGATTCAAAGGTAATAAACAGGGCCCATGGCTTAGCCTGGTTAAAGCGCTCGACGCTCAGATAATGATTTGGGCGGGTGATGCTGATAACGAAACTGGTTTTCCAGGCTATCGACAGAAACCGAGAGATCCCCGGTTCAAATCCGGGTGGGCCCATACCACTTCTTTTGTTAAATTCTATTCCCTATTTGAGAACGATAGGGGCTATACTACTATATTAAATTTAAGCCAAATCATCCCTCTGATGTTTTATACAGTTCAAGGTATCATATAGTCTTATCCCTTGATTGTAGTTTCCATTTGATATTCAGAGTTGAGTAATTATTGTCTGATCATCTTGAATCGACTTCTGAATCTCCTGACCCATTTTATCTTGATAGAATTCACTTTTAACTTGATTAGTTATCAAAGAGTGGAGTAATTGGGTAGATATTAAATCAAGATCTTTCCCTTCATACAGGAAAATGAACTGAGCAATTAAACAATATATTTGATGAAAAGACAAATGAACTAGGAGTTCACTAAAAATATTTAAGTTATTTTTATCATCATCCTTTCTTGCGACTTCCATTAGCAAAGATATGAAATTGTCATTTCTTATCAGTTTCTTGCAGAAATTAACCCTATTATTACACAGCCTTGACTTATGTGTTTCATCTATTTCAAGATTATTGTAGATATTGCATAGTTCCAGACATATAGGATTTTTTTCTTCTTTATTGATATTAATCATGGAAAATTCAGATTCAATTTCTGTATTGTTTGGGATATACTTTTCCTTAGAATGAACTTCCAATGTAACCGACTGATTATCAAACCCCGATGCAAGCAATGTTTTTTGAATGTAGGACACTCCTTCATGAAAAGAGATTAAATTACAATTATCAAGTTGAAAACGGCTAATTGCTCTAAGAAGCTTATTTTTGTTGTCATCTTCATACTCTGAATTATCATTTTTCCTCAAGATTAGGTTACCAATAAAATTGAAGTCAATTGGCCCTCGATATCCAAGGAGTGTATAGACTTGAGATGTTTGATCATCCTTTATTGTTTTAGGCCCTTTTTCTGAAGAATTATAGGCTAAAACCATCCTATTGTGAACCCCCAATTGACCAGCTCTTAAATTACTTAGAACAGGTATTAAGTAGCTTTCTTTCCTTTGAATAATTGAGAAACCTGCGACTACAGCTAGAGAGTAACCAGAAAGAAAGTTTTTTGAGTCATTCGGAGTCTTTAACAGGATATCTGGAAAGATAGCCTCTAATAATGGTATGGAATTCTTAATTCTATCTATTTGACTTTTTTTGTTTTTAGAAAAGAGAAAAACTCGTAAACTCTTAGTTACATTATCTATCTCAAGAGAAAATAATTCTAAATCGATTAATCTGTACAAGGCTTTATTATTGACAAGATGAATGGATGTGCTTTCGAAGATGCTAAAATAGATGTTGAAAATCGGGATGTGAATGACGCTATTATCATAAACCTCAAAATATGAATTTTTATGACTATTCATAATTCCTAACTCATTTAACAAAAATAATAGTAAGAGTAACACCGGTATAATATTGGCTGTTATTAAAAGAGACAAGCTGATTTCGTTTATTTTTTCGATTTTGACAATATGAAACATTATGAGAGAAAGAAAAGGAAAAAAAGTAAGTAAAAGTGCTACTTCCCGTTGTAGCACTTTTTTTCTCATAATTGTCACGATTTTTCTCTCAAAGTATTATATTTCTTCTTCTCTTAAGAAATTTTGTGAAGAAATATCCTACAGCTAAAACAAAGGCTGCTAAGGATGGAAAAAAAGTAAGGGGGGAAATATGTTCATCAGAAGTAAGATATCCTTGCCTAATATCGATATTTGACAGATGGATATTTCCAGCTCGATCGGTAATTAGAACGGAAATATTTCCAGAATCGATAATATCTTTGGATAGTTCTAAGTGAAAGTGATTATCTGAAATCTGACTAACATTGAATTTGGTTTCACTATAAATAACATTAATGCTTTCAATACCAGATCCTAGCTCAGGTTCATATGGGAAAAGGTGAAGATCAATATTTTCCTTCTTAAATTCTAAAAAATATGATAAATCTGGTGGGTAAGGATCAGAAACTGTATAATTCTGACTTGGACATGATGATATAGCTCCATGATTAAGGAATAGCTCTATTTCCACCGAAACAGTGGAATTCCATCCTAAACTAGGCAAAGAAGCTTCTACTATATAGGTATTATTTGAAAAATCAACCAACGTCGTATTCATGCATTCAGCACGAAATGATTTAGGAACAGAGTAAAATATACTGTATGAAAAACTACCACCCGATGTAAATCGCCATCTACCAATGATTTCTTCACTGTACGAATAATTTTCCCTGAAACTATCAAGAATTTCGATTTTTGGGATGATTGTATCAACTTGAAGATAGTAATTCACTTTTATTCCACTAATAATGTTTAGGTTTCTTAAAAAAATGTTAGATCCATCAATTTTTATGTCAAATTTATCTGTAATATTATGTTTTAAGAAATCAAGTAGAGAGATAGTGCTAAGAGGAAAATCAATAAAACTCAGATCTAACTGGAATGTATAGTTGCCAATAGAATAATTAGAGAAACATTCAATATGGATCAAATATTTCCCGATTTCTTCATATATGGTGTAATGTGTAATAGGACCAGAATACTCAAGAACAATGACATCATTATTTGTTGTGTCACCCTGGAGATCCCAAATCAAAAATGAGCCAATATTAGTTATCTCTAATGCATAATCATCTCTCAATAAATGAGCCGAAATAGGGGTTGAATCAACCCCATCCAAAATTGTATACCATTGAGATGCGTTCATTGGATAATAGACATTGAAAATCTTGAAGTAAGTACTATTGCTTATAACATGCGTTTGAGAAATTTCAGTTAGAGTAGTAGGTTGACGGTCAATAAACAGGGAATCATTGGATATCTGAACATTGAATGACTCTAATTTTATAAAAACCTCTTCTAATTTACTTAAAATTGTAACTGTCATTGAAAATGATTGATTAAAATGTATTTCAGAAATAAAGACATCATTGTAGCCTTCTGAATTAGTGAAACCTTCTTTAATTATAGTATTATTAATCCAGATTATAAAATCTACACTAGAAACAGGCCAGGTTGTACCCCCCTCCATTGGACCTGCAAAAGCAATGATGCGAAAATTAAGACTATTTTCTCTGTATATAACATCGGGGAAATTCTCAATGCGTGAATCAATAGTGGCAGAATGAATAGTTATAGTTATATGATTTTTAGCATAAAATTCAAGCCCGTTGGATGCTATTATTGTACCGTTATAACTTCCTGCTTCCCATATCAGATGTTTGATTAGTAGAAAATAATTCGATCCTTGAGTTCTATTGAAAAAATAGAAATAATCGTTAATGAGAAAAGAAACAGTGGTTGATTCCTCAACGTACTCAACTCCATTTTTAATTAATGATATATTTGTATAAAATGAATCATACTGGTAAAGCTCGAAATTTGTATCTGAAAAGATGTAAATTAGTGATGAATCGTATTCTATAGAGTGAATACATATTAATTGCTCATACATTCCAAATTCATAACCAGACGACCAATTAATTAGTATTTTCATAAATCCAGAAGGAATTTCATTTGTAATACTAGTTATCGGGAACATGAAACTACCATTCAGCATTGGTAGCGTCGTTTGGTGTAAAAACAATGATTGATTGTAAATGTATAAATGCAAAATACCTAGAAATGGATTTATGAGTTTTCCAGTGACTTGAAACTTATCATTATATGAAACATCAGGTGGAGAATTCACATCGATTATATAATTTGAAACAATTGCTTGTAGAGTGAGATTATGATCAGTGATATGAAATCTATATTTATAGCCTTTTAGTGATCCAGAAAATAAATTTACTTGATCTATTTTCTCTAAAATTATTGATGAATTAAATATTGTAATATTTCTCCAATCAAAAGGTAAATTTATGCTTACTAGGCTAATATTCTTATGGGGCAAAGAAAAGGGGTAGTAAATATGCAAACCTACGTTGAGATGAGTATTATTCTTATTATGAAATCTAGGGAACGATAATAGCTCTTTCAGACGTGTTAAGGTGAAATTAAAATAGGTTATTTGATTATTTTTCCATGAAGTGTTTTCTGATATTAATATAGTGAAATTTTCAGCTTGAAAATCATATTTCAAATGACCTATTGAAGAAAAAATGGTTAAACCAGCCATTTGGTATGTTGTAGGTACCTCTAATGTTAAAGATGTATTATAATTTAAATTTCGGAGATCAAGAGTAACTGAGTATTCTGGAAGAAACGCGAACATATAGCAAAACAGAGTTTTCATTGAATCGAAGTTTGAATATTCTTGACTAGTGAAGTATGAAGTAATCAATTTTGTAATATTGTAATTAAATTTACTCCATTCTGATTGAATAGATTGGTTACAAAGTATGTATAACGAATTAGTGCCAGGTTTAAACACATTAGGTTCTAGAGGAGATCCCAATGAACTTCCATTATCAGAAAATAGAAAATTTATGGAGGCATTATTAAATCGTAATTCCAAAACTAGTGAATGAACATTGTTCGATAAATTTGTATCCATCCAAGGAATTCTGAATTCGAAGGATAATGTTGTAGAGTAGTTGTATGGAGAAGGAATTGGTGTCATGTTATAATTGATGTTCGATATACCAGAGGAAGGTGTTTCTGAGAAATTAAATCTATAATAGGGGAACTCGCTTGTGAGATTTTTTGATATGTTCACATCTCCAAAACCTTCTTCCTGACCATTGTACCATATAGTTTCGTCTGTGGATACTTCTGAATTCAAATAAAATTCGGAATGATAAGGAGTTGATTCAATCATTACTTCGCTAAATATGGTTGAATTTACAGAAATAAGTTCTTTGCTTGTTATATTATTTCTTGATATTTGTTGGTTTAAATAAGAAATGTTTGAATTCTCGATTGTAGAATATTTGATCGTAGGAAGCATTCTATCAGATCCTAAATTCAAATCTTCTTTTATTCCTGAATTATTTCGTAATTTTTTAATTGTTTCACTTTTAAAACTATTTAAGTAACTTTCTGGAGTAGATAAGCAAAAAATCGGGAAGATAACGAAAATTAATAGCAAAATAGAATTATTATTCTTTCTCAGGATAAGCGATTTCAATGAATTCATTCAAATAATCCTCTTGACTATATTTTCACACTCAAAACTGATTTTTTTTTGATTTTTTTAACACCTAAAAATCATTTTAACACCACCAATTCAAAGCCAGTTTTGAAAGTAATTCTTTGTTATTAAAAAAATGACAAGAAATAATATAAATTTCAATAACCGTTGAATAACCCCTTTAGATAACATTTTTTTCTTATTAAAAATATTTCCATCTAATGTGTATAGAGGAAGAACGCTTAATGTTATACCCAAGAGAATAGAGATGAAATCGAAGTTTATATTGTTTGTATTCAATGGTTGATTTAGATTAAAGGATTTAGAGAGAATCTGAAATACATGGTTGGACCCAGTTATAATTGCTAAAGATATTACCGAGAAAAATTGAATCACATTATTTTGGAACTTGGTTGCGTGAACTCGAGCTTTCCCCATCCTGATTAGACTATTAGTTTTATTAATCTCCTCAACAATTGATAGTAATTTTAAGCCAGCAAACTCGGAATTGGTGGTGCTGAATTTTTCTGTAAGGGCAAGAATTTGTACAGTTCTAGGTGGAAAAAAACCTTTAAACGCTTCATCATCGATTGATAATTTACCAATAGCTCCCAATTTATATGAAACAATAAAATTTTTCATTGAATCTGTTACAAATCTTTCTGAATTCTGTAAATAGATATTAAAGGCCTTAAGAAAACTTTTATTGAATGATAATCCACCTACGAGATATTCTCCCAAAATTAGCAAAAATTCGGATGTTTTTGTATCATAAAAGGGTAAAAATGGGGATTGGTTTGAGAAAATAGCCAAATCCCCTTCTGGGCGAAGAAAAAATGACCCTCCAACCATTAATATTATAATTATGGCTCCAAAAAGAATAGACATTTGATTT
This sequence comes from Candidatus Hodarchaeota archaeon, assembly GCA_016840305.1. The sequence continues at coordinate 8,186 of JAEOSP010000538.1, read as the reverse complement.
GATATAAGAAGAAAGCAGATTATCACAGGTGGACTTAAGAATATTAGTCCTGAAAGTAAAGAACCCCTAGCATCAATTTTATAATTTTCAACTGCTATTTGTTCTGAAATATGATTAATTATTGTTTTATTAGATAATTGTGCGATTTCAGACCCCCTCTCCCAAGTATCGAGAATATTCAAAAAAATACGCTTTATTTCATCTGAAGTATTCTTTTTTAATTGCTTCTTTAGCACTGATTCAATGGATAATCCAAAATGTGAAGATACCATTGTATTTGTAAACAGATCAGAATATAATAGATAATCACTCTTCACAATAAAACGAATTGCCTCTTTTAAAGATCCAGAAGTATTTAAAATTACTAATAATTCATTTAAAACAAAAAAACCAGTCATTTCTACTTTGATTTTAAAATTCTTTAACCTAGATTGAAGAAGAAGTAGTATAAAACGCAGAGTCAGAAGAAAAATTAGAGACTCCAGAAGGAGCAATTCAAATGAAAGAACAGTATCAAACCACTGGAGAAGAAGAATTCCAAGGAATAATCCTAGATATACAAAGAAGTAATTTTTAATATCATTTTTCGTAAATTTACTATATTTTCTCCAATATTTCGCATAACCTAAATCTTCAAATATAGAAAGATCTCCTAAAATGATAGAAAGAATTAAATTAGGCATATAATACCATCCTATCAGGTTTATACTGGAAGCTCAACATTTCATGTTTAATTGTTGTCATCAGGAACAAGAGAGTCGTTAAACTTGTGTTTCAGTGTTTTGAACTGTTTACATCTTCTAGAGGGAGAATCCTTTTAAACACCAAAAAATACATCTAGGAGAATTTTGGGGTTATTAATGAAAAATTTGACAAAATCTATAATTTTGTATTGAGGTTTCCTTAGTACAATTACAAAGATGCACTTATCGTTAATTGAAGTAAGTCCAAGAGAAATTTGGGTGTTTTTATTCAGTAGAGAATATATTGAAACGTGAACAAATTGCCTTTATTGATGGATCAAAAGAAGGAAATTACGATCACGTGTCCAATCTGTGCAAAGCGTGAGATAATCGCTGTAACCGAATCAGAATTACGTCAAGCACGGGAAAATCATGTATTATTCACAAAAGCGGTCTCCCATGCGAAAGATGGACACGTCTTGACATTTTATATTGATGGAGAGGGTATTGTACGAAGAAAATATTGTTTTGATTTAGTACAGAAAAATTTTGTAAAAGTAGAGGGTTCTAATCCTAAAAAATTAGGCCCTCTTTTTGCTAAAATGCTAGAAAACTCCTTAGAATGAGAAAAAGTCCTTTTGATCTTAAATAGAAGGAAGGTTCAATCCTTGACCTTGAAAACTATTAAATACCATTCTGACCAAGAAAGGGGTAAAAATTACCATTCGTACAAGTTTGACTGCTATAATGTAACAATACTTCAACTTGTGGAAAAAACTAAATTAGAATATCAGGTTTCATATAATGAAAATACGATGAGAGAGTTAAAGAATTTTAATTCGTATGATACTTCTTTGAAAGCGTGTTTAAGAAATTTCATTCTTCATAAACAAGATTTCACAACTCTTGATGAGCTTTATAAGTATTTAAAGGATCTACCAGATGGAGTACTTGGTTTCCCAAAGCCTTTATTAATACCAGTATTCTTCAGAGCACTTAATTTAGAAAGAATATGCCCCTTATTACTTGATAAGAAGATAGATGAAATCTATTTAGATTCTGGAAACAGACCTTTATATATTGATCATAGAAAATTTGGTAGATGTCTTTCTAACATTTTTCTAACTAGAAAAGAAATCGATGCTTTTGTTCACCGAGTTGCTATTGAAAATGACTTTGTCTTGAACAGAGAAAACCCCACGATGAAGGGTGATTTTGTTTCAGAACTATTTCATACTCGAGTCACCATTGATCTTCCTCCGTTGTTATTGGATGATATCCATATGGATATTAGGAAATTTCACTCCAAAAGGTTTCAGATACCAGACATCGTTGATCTAGGAAGTATGACCGAACAGCAAGCAAAATTTCTTAAATATATGATAAAAAACTTGGTATCTATTTCAATAATTGGTCCCCCGAATTCTGGAAAAACCACACTTCAAAACGCTTTAATTGATCATATTCCATCACATTTTCGTGTTTTATCAGTAGAGGATGTTCTAGAAACGTCATCATTAAGAAAAGGAAACCGTATTCGTTTTCGTTTAGGTTATGACCCTAATGAAACCAATATCTACACAAAAGCATTGGAAATTCAGAAAATTCTGCATAGAAGTCCTGATTATGTAAATTTGGGAGAACTTTCAACCCAAAATCATTTTATTGCTTTTCTAAATGTTTTATCTGTAGGGATCCCATCGATCCAAACAATCCATGGTAGAGAACCAGAGCAATTAGTAACCCGTCTTCGTGATATTTATGAAATCCCAATTAATCTTATCAATACATCTTTTCCACATGTTTTTATTGAATTAAGGACTCAATGGATTAACAATATAAGAAAAAGATATGTACATCAAATTATGGAGCTAACAGAAGAAGGAAATATTTTGAGTATTTCCAAAAATAATTTTAATACTTCCAATGATACTGTAATTGATGATCAATGTTCTAAAACAATAAATTATCTTAAAAATAGTCAGAAAAATGGTTTCATTAATCCAGAAGGGTTTAATATCCTTTTTCCATAATTTCATCGATAAATTTGGGTTCTTATAAACAAGGAAGAAGAATCTAGTCGATTATGCCTCAATGCATTAAATTTTTAATTCCTAGCAATATACTAGTAATCAGATTTGATTCACTTTCAGGGAATTTCCAGGGTATATTGGATTTTTTCGGAGGAATTCTCCCCTTTTTTCATACAATCGCTGTATTTATATTAAATATTTCCCTTATCGTTGGAGGAATCACATTTTTACTGGATTCAAGGGAAGAAAACGGCAAAGAAATGATTTTTCGATCTCTAATAGTGATCTTCATATTTTTATTCACTTTCAAAGGTCTTTCTATTGATTATGAATTATATGATGCAGAGATCAGTAATATTGAGGTATTAGGATCTTTTATTATATTATATCTATTATTTTCTTTCGCTGCGTTGTCTTTAATTATACTAATTGTAAATTGTGGGTTATATGTGATTACTCCTACTCCAAAACATATAAAGGCTATAAAAAAGAGTGTAATTTGTATATTTGCTGTATTATTACCTTTGGGATTTAATTTTCCAACATTACCAAGTTGGGGGTAGAGGAAAAATTATAGAAATTAATTTTTTAAACATTATAAGTGACCTAATACTCATAATTGTATCAGTACAATTCGCTTCCGTCTTAATCTGTGTAGGGGCAATAATATATGTTCCAACAGGTTCTAAACTAGGAAAATATTTATTAATCGTGGGATTAGCAATATTTACCTTAAATATCTTTACTTCAGATATTTTTATATAGAGAATTCTTATATTCATAAGGGAATTCATCAGAAAATATCTATACTAAATCAGAAGAGGTCTAGCTAGTAAATATCTTTGTGATATGAAATTTATTGCTCTGATGAGGGTCACTCGAAAGAATGAACAATAAGATAATGATTGATGATTCCAAAATCTGGGGTTACTAGTATTAACAAAGAACGAAAGGTAATTGGTTTTTTATTATTTCTCCATCAATTCTAATCATTTATGAAACTAAATAAATCAAATTTAATTTCGCATTAGTTGAATAATCCTCACATTCCGTGCGAATTCCTTCATCAAAAAATTTCTAATTATTTCCTAAATGTACAATTTTTACTCAGCTGCTACTATGACTGGGAGAATACTATATGTGGACACCAGAGCTTAAAAAAATTAGTCAAATTCAATTTGGTATCTTATCACCTGATGAAATCCGAAAAATGGCTGTTACTAAGATAATTACAGCTGATACATACAATGAAGATGGTACTCCAATCGAGGGGGGGTTGATTGATAGACGTCTCGGAACCATCGAGCCAGGACAAAGATGTAAGACCTGTGGAAATCAAGTAGGAGATTGTCCAGGCCATTTTGGTATGATTGAACTAGCAAGACCAGTGATTCACGTTGGATATGCTAAATCAATTATTTATAAGCTTCTACGCTCAACTTGCAGAGCGTGTTCACGGACATTACTGGATTCAATTACAATTAAGAATTATCACAAGCAAATGGATAGTCTTTCAGAAAAACAGGATTTCAAAGCTATATCAGAATTGATTAAAGAAATCCAAAAAGAAGCAAAAAAGAAGGCTGAATGTCCACATTGTAACCAACCTCAATACAAGATTAAATATGAGAAACCAACAAGCTTTTTTGAAGAGACACCAGAAGGTACCGTAAGAATTACTCCATCAGAGATACAAAAAAGATTCGAAGGAGTACCTACACAAGATTTAAGATTATTAGGGATAGATGCTAATCATTCAAGGCCAGAATGGATGATAATCTCTGTTTTACCTGTTCCTCCAGTATCAGTTCGAGCATCAATAACGTTAGAATCTGGAGTGAGAAGTGAGGACGACTTAACTCATAAATTAGTTGATATCATTAGAATAAATCAAAGGCTCAGGGAGAACATTGAAGCTGGTGCTCCTCAACTAATTGTAGAAGACTTATGGGAACTCTTACAATACCATGTGACAACATTTATGGACAATGAAGTTGCAGGAATACCTCCAGCTCGACATCGGTCTGGAAGAGCTCTAAGAACACTAACCCAGCGATTAAGGGGAAAAGAAGGTCGCTTTCGAGGAAATCTCTCGGGAAAACGTGTTGATTTTTCAGCCCGAACTGTAATTTCACCCGACCCAAATATCTCAATAAATGAGGTTGGTGTACCAGAACAAATAGCAAAAATTCTGACTGTACCTGAAAGGGTTACAGAATGGAATATTGAGGAAATGAAAGAACTAGTAATGAATGGACCAAATCCCGACATAGATGATAAAACAGGTGTTCCAAGAAATGGGTCAAATTATATTATTCGACCTGATGGGAAAAGAATTGATCTTCGATTTGTTGGAGATTTGAATAAAACAGCAGAAATGATTGATCAAGGATTCATTGTTGAACGTCACCTTCGAGACGGTGACATGGTTCTTTTTAACAGACAACCCTCACTACATAGAATGTCAATTATGGCTCATGAAGTACGAGTTATGCCATACAAAACCTTTAGACTACATCTTTGTGTCTGTACACCCTATAATGCTGATTTTGATGGGGATGAAATGAATCTTCATGTTCCCCAAAGCGAAGAAGCAAGAGCAGAAACACGAGTTCTCATGAGAGTTCAAGAACAGATTCTTTCTCCAAGATATGGTGGTCCAATTATTGGAGCTTTACATGATTATGTATCCGCAGCTTTTCTTTTGACTAGAAAAAAGACTTTAATAACTAAGGAAGATGTCTGGCAATTGCTTCTAGCAGGTAACTACGATGGAGAACTACCAAAACCTGCAATATCTTATCCGGAGGAACTTTGGACGGGAAAACAAGTTTTCAGCCTGTTATTACCTCCTGATGTAAATATAACAACGAAAGCAAGAACTTGCCGTAAACATGAGGTATGTAAAGCAGAACAGTGTGAATTTGATAGTTATGTTTATATAAGAAATGGGATGCTATTATCTGGTGTTATAGATCGACGTGCAATAGGAGCTGATGAATCGGAAAGTGTGCTTCACGTGGTAGTGAAAGACCACGGCAGTGACAGAGCACGTGAATTTTTAGACTCATTAACTCAACTGCTTCTGGAATTTCTTTCTCATGAAGGATTTAGTTTAGGTTATTCAAATGTAAATCTCCCCGATGAGGGAAAGAAACGTATTGATATGTTAATTGAAGAAAAAGAAAAAGAAGCAAAAACTATGATAGAAGCATTTCTAAAAGGAGAACTAGAACCTTTACCAGGAAAATCTCTTGAGGAAACACTTGAAATGCGAATCATGAGCATCCTAGCCAAAGCAAGGGATAGTGCTGGTAGTGTAGCTAATGATTATATGGGGATTTCTAACTCAGCAGTAGTTATGGCATCAACAGGGGCTAAAGGAACTCAGCTTAATATTGCTCAGATGGCCGCGTGTGTAGGACAACAATCTATTCGCGGAGAACGAATTTTAAGAGGATATCGGAAACGTTCATTACCACATTTCAAGAAAAATGATATTGGCCCAATAGCAAGGGGTTTTGTACGAGCAAATTATAGATCTGGATTAAACCCAACCGAATTCTTCTTTCATGCACAAGGTGGACGAGAAGGTTTGGTCGATACAGCCGTAAGAACCTCTACCAGCGGATATTTACAACGAAGACTTGTTAATGCTCTCCAAGACTTACATGTGAATTATGATATCATTGTGAGGACTACAGAAGGGGATGTGGTACAGATGAAATATGGAGAAGATGGTGTAGATCCAATGAAATCGTATCATGGAAGACCTGTGGATATTGACACAATTATTGAGGAAGAAATTTCTTCAGAGGAGAATTAAGGAGGACAAATAATGGCCAGTTTATCAAAAGAACAGATTTACTCACTAATTAATGAACAAGAAGAGAGATTTCCTAAGAGTATCAGAACGGCTCTTTTTCAAAAACTTTCAGTGGTGACAAACCTCAATAAAAAAGTGGTTAAAAAAATCCTTGATTCAGTTGAGGACGCATACTTACGTTCCCTCGTCGAGCCAGGAGAGGCAATTGGAACAGTAGCTGCTCAATCAATAGGTGAACCAGGAACCCAGATGACTCTTAAAACCTTCCATTATGCAGGAGTAGCTGAATTGAATGTTACTCTTGGCCTTCCACGATTAATTGAAATTTTAGATGCACGAAAAAATCCAGCCTCCCCTTATATGACGGTTTACCTTGAGCCGAAATTTGCCAAGGATAAAGAAAAAGCACAAGAAGTTCAACGTATGATTGAACTTTCAACCGTTGAATCTATAAGTGATGACATCACGGTAGATCTAGCATTAATGCAGATTAAAATTACGTTAAATAATATCTTGATGACAGATAAAGGAATTTCACCAGAATTAGTCGTCGACAAATTATCAAAATTAAAGAAAGGGGAAGTTCTTAACAATCAAAACGAAATAATTGTGGACTCAAAGGATTTAACGATTGATGAAATTTACAAATTAAATGAGAAAATCAGGGATCTTAAATTAAAGGGAGTCAAAGGAATTTCAAGGGTTATTATGTCAAGAGATCAAGAATTAGATGAATGGGTACTTTATACAGCAGGGAGCAATTTACCTGATGTACTAAGCATTCCTGGAGTTGACCCTACTCGGATTAAGACAAACCATATTCAAGAAATCAGGGACACTCTTGGCATTGAAGCCACAAGACAAGCAATAATTGATGAAGCAACTGCAGTTCTACAAGAACAGGGATTAGATGTCGATATTAGGCACATAATGCTTGTTTCTGACATTATGACCCAAGATGGTAGTCTGAGACAAATCGGACGACACGGAATTAGTGGGGAAAAAGAAAGCGTACTTGCAAGGGCGTCTTTTGAAGTAACGGTAAAACATCTCCTCAACTCCGCAGCTCGTGGAGAACGAGATAAATTACGTGGAATAACTGAAAACGTAATTATAGGCCAAATAATTCCATTAGGTACTGGTACAGTTGATTTAATTATGTGGCCGGGCTATCAAAGTAAAACTGATCAATCTAAGGATGAAGAAATATGAAAGCAGATATTGAAAAAGCCATAAATATGGCTATGAGTACAGGAAAAGTCAAAATGGGATATAAAGAAGTTTCTAAACATGTGTTGAATGGTAAGTTAAAAGCTACTATTCTATCAAACAATCTTCCACGAAATTACGAAGAGGAACTGAAACGTACCTGTGCACTCTCAGAAATTCCTATTATTCAATATGATAAAAGTGGAAAGGAATTAGGAGCTGCATGTGGACGTCCACACAAAGTATCCATGATCGGAATTATAAATCCAGGTAACTCAAAAATATTGGATTATATTGATTAGGAAGTCCTTTTTTGTCAAACTTTCGCATGTCTCAAGAGGAATTGAGCTTCATATCAACATTAGAAGGGTTAACTGGAGCTTTAGCCATTGATTGTATTTGGGAAAAAGAGGAAAATAGAGTAATTTTCATTGT
>JAEOSP010000537.1 GCA_016840305.1 Candidatus Hodarchaeota archaeon | reverse complement strand
CCCAGTTGAAAAAATTGAGTATCAATTTTCAGCTAGTTTCTTTTTTTTCCTTTATAGAATCCCGAATAAAAAAAACCAAATTTTTTTTTTGTTACTCTTGTTGATAACTTATGTAGGAGGTTTCTGTCTCATCATTATAGTGATCTTGGGCAAGGGTAGCTAATTCATTAAAATTGAGTGTGTAACCAATACCAGGATTCGCGAAAACTTCTTTGAAAACATCAGGCGTAACTATAAAGTATAATAATGCAGGAGAATCATCAACATTTGTTATTTTGACCTTTCCTTGTCTATGAAAGTTATCAATAAGTGAAACAGCTTTAATTTGTTCCTTTAAACGTGAAATCATTTTAGAAAATGGTTTAGTAGGATCAACCCAATTATGGAAGCTAAGATAGAATTCAATTTCAGAGCGAAAAAGTCTTGTAGGGTTTTCCTGAGAGAAATATTCTTTGAACATCTCACGCTTAGATTTGGAATCATATACTCCAACAATAGACTCTTCTATCCACTGGTAACCACCAGAAGGTAGTATTTTCCTTCGAGCATACACCTCCTCCATAAATTCAGGGTATGAAGAATCAATAGGATCAACAAGTAAAGATTTTTCCATTGAAAATAGATTAAAAGGAACAGCCCAGGTATCATCCTCATACATAGGACACTCCTCATCATATTGTGCACTAATTTCAGTCATTAAGAATCACCTGATAAAAATTTCTCAATTCTACTTATAATCTCCAAAGAAAGAGAAGAAAGCTATGAAACAAAGAATTAGGAATGGAAGTTAGAACAAAGTAGATTGAAAATGTTGAAAAAGGAAAAAATAGTCCCCAGCCCCACGAAAACCTTTTTACTTGGATCTAATACTTCAGATTAACGAAAGTTAAACGGTAATTTCAATACTGAGCTTACGAACAAGCTCTTTGTATCGATTTCTCACTGTAACCTCGGTGACGTGCGCAACTTCTGAGATCTCCCGCTGTGTTCTTCTTTCTCCGTTTATAATCCCGCTAATATAAATAGCCGCCGCTGCTAGTCCTGTCGGATCTTTTCCTGCTGTCAATCCTCCCGCTTTTGCTCTTTTCAATATTTCTGCAGCTTTTCTTTGACATACTCCTGATAGTCTTAGTTCTGTTCCGAATCTTACTAGATAATCTATTGGACTTGCTAATGGTATATTCAGGTATAGTTCTCTTAATAGTAACCTATAGCATCTTCCTAGTTCTTTTTTTGTTATTCTTGATTCTTTTGCTATTTCGTCTAGTGTTCTTGGTACCCGTCGTACGCGAGCTGATGCGTATATTGTTGCTGCTACCATTGCTTCTATTGATCTTCCTCTTACGAGTCTTTTTTCTATTGCTTTTCTATATATTATTGCTGATGTTTCTTTGACATTTCTTGGTATTCCTAGTTGTGATGCTAGTCTATCCATTTCTGACATTGCGAATGCCAGATTTCTATCCATGGATGAATGTACTCTTGTTCTTATTTGCCATTTCCGTAATCTATATATTTGTGCTCTTCTTGACGCTGTCAGTTTATTTCCGAATGTATCGCGGTTTTCGTATCCTATTATTGTTGATAGTCCTTTATCATGTACTGAGAATGTGCTTGGTGATCCAACTCTGCTTCTTTTATCACGTTCTTCTGAATTGAATGCTCGCCATTCTGGTCCTTCATCTATCAGACGTGTTTCTAGCACGTAACCGCATTTTTCGCAGATTAATTCCCCTCTATTCCCATCTGCTACTATGTCTATTGATCCGCAGTTTTTACATTCTGGTATTTCTTCTTCGTCTTCTACTTTGCTTTTTTTCTGAGGTTCTGCTTTTGCCCCTTTCATTAGTGCCATTCCTGAGGGATCCTCCTCATATCTGTAATTGAGTGTTCTACTAATCTCTCTTTCTGAAAAAGCTGTTATTCGGTGTTATGTGTGAAGTTATCCTTTTCAAACAAAATGCGAATGGGAGTGTGTGCTCAACCAGACGAAAGCCACAGGTAAAATAAAGTGCCACCAGTGGTGATTATAAAACCTCAATCCTTCTATATGCTGTAATTAATTTCATCCCTTATAAACCTTCACACAAACCTTATAAAGTGAAGCCTTGCATGCTGGCGCAACAATTTTCCTTTATTCCCTTTTCCTTTCCCCTTTTCCTTTTTCTTGCCTTCTTTTTTCTTTATTTGTTTCCGCAAGTTGGTCCTTTTATCTTACTTAATTATTCGTTCTTTATAAGCTATCACTATTTTTTTCTGTAAATCAATATTTCAATAACTATCTTTTTTTTCGAGTTTAAATGGTTGATCAGCATTATATGATAGATGATATTGAAATGCTTAACAATCATTCTTTCCTCACTCCCATTACTGAACAGGTCAAACACCATCTTATTGAGCTTCTTGCCTGGTTAGAAGAACCCCACAGTGATGGGGTAATAAATGTCATTATAGAGGATAGTGATTATATTATCACTTTACTAAATCAGCTTAAAATCGAATTACGGAATCAGTACTCCTCTAATTCATTGGTGGTTTGAACTGAGTGTTATTATTGACACTCGAGAGCCTTCAACATTAACTGCTGAAATGACCTACCTTGGTTATGAGGTTGAAAACAAGCGGTTACCAGCGGGTGATTTTGAAGGTCAGTATGTTATTGGTGAGATTAAACGAAATGGCACGAATAATGACTTTTTTCATTCAATTATTGACAAGCGTATCTTCAATCAACCCAAAAGAATGTTGTTAACTGGAAAAAAACCTTTTATGTTAGTAGCTGGTGATCCTGCTGACACCCGTTGGCGTTTGAAACCTGTTATTGGAGCATTAATGTGTTTAGTTCTTGATTTTCAGTTGCAGCTTATCCATGTGCCTAATTCTGAAGGAGTCATTGCCTATACTATCCATAAAATCCTGCAAAAAGATTCTCCTAACCTTAAATCTCCCTTGAATATTGAACATTTTCAAACCAAATCACGTCGTTTTGAACGTAAACTCCATAGAAACACCCTTGTCGAAATGCTTCGTTCCATTCCTGGTGTTGGAGTCAAAACAGCTGTTGCTATTTCTAAAGAGTTTTCCTCTGTCGTTGACCTTTGTGCTGCTTCTGAAAGAGATATACGTGGTATTAATGATGTAGGGCAAAAGAAAGCTTCATCGATCTTTCATCATTTACGTGGTATCCCTGATGGAGATTTCTCCACAGAACAGTGAGACACTGGAATTAGTTAATCCTGAACTATGCAATGAATACTCACTTGATCAATATACCACTTTGATGAAAATTGTTCTTTCTAAGAGGAACCTATTATATTATTCCATTCACGCCAACTGTTTTGATTTCGAGGAGCCTAATCGACAAGGAGACCCCTGGCTAATGGATCAAATCTTGATGCATCATATTTGAGGGGTAACGCCACCTCAACAATCTTATCTTGTCTAGTTCACATAATTTTTACAACATTTTATTAACCTCAAAGCCCTAGATCCTATATTCTCTTGAATCAAGACAAAACCAACGATGGAGGTTCAGGTAGTAGTACGAGGAATTTTAGAAGGAATGAAAAATATTCCCAGACAAGTGATTATTAAACCAATTATCATAATTTTTCTTATCTGGGGTCTTGTGTTTCTCGGACTCATCCAGTTCAAAGTACCGTATAATTTATACGTTCAACTATCCAAAAATCCTTGGTACCCCATCAATGCTGAAACTTATCCAGAATATGGAGTATCAGCTATTGATTTTGCCAATTCCACTCATGGCTGGATTGGGGGAGAAAACGGATTGATTATGGTCACGAATGATGGAGGTCAATCATGGAAAGAACAACAGTCAGGAATTACAACCACCATTGAAGCTATTGACTTTTTTAATGCTACTATAGGAGTAGCTATCAGCAAAACGAACGAAATTCTCATCACACATACTGGGGGTGAGACATGGTATTTATTAGAGTACGCACGCACACCAAATAGGGAGGTGGGCATCTTGTGGGATATGGTGACATGTGATGAAGAAACAGCTTGGGTAATCGGAAGCGGAGGAAGTATTTTTAGGATTAACATTTTACATATGAACTGGACTTTCATTTCTGAAACTTCTCTTTGTCTTTTTCGCCTTTTCATGGTAAATAACTCGCATGGTTGGGCTGTGGGGTGTTATGGGAATATTGTTCATACTCAAGACGGATGGCAAACCTTTGAAGATCAGAGTCTTGAAACATCGAAGACTTTCTTTGGAGTTTTCTTTTGGAATCATAATAAAGGATGGGTAGTAGGAGATGATAATACTATCCTTGCCACATCTAATGGAGGGAAATATTGGTGGGTACAATATTCATATCGTCCACTTCTAGGGGGTACCTCTTTACTCGACATTTTCTTTATAACAGAATTACAGGGATGGGCTGTTGGGACTTGGGGTATCCATTTCACGGAGAACGGAGGTGCTTCCTGGTTTCACTTCTCTAATACTTCTGGACCCCACCGAATCACTTTTGTTAATAGGACACATGGGTGGGCCATTGATGCTCGTAAGGAGCGAAGTTATATGACAACAATCGGAGGGACACTCCCAATTAGCGAAAGTACCATAAATTTCGGAATTTTTGTTATCACATTGAGTGGAGCTCTGACTTCGGTTCTAGTTGTGAACGTTATTATGCGACTAATTGCGATTGAAGAAAAAAAATATCTGGACAGAAATAGTCCATAGTTTTACCAATCATCCCTTTTCTTAAGAGTAAGATGAGCTTTAACAATAGACATGTCAATAAAAATGCTAGAAGGTAGAAATTATTAATTTCTGCGTTTTTTACTGACTGGAACGGCAATTAGAAGAATTGCTAAGAATACTACGCTTATTTCTACTGACGTTAGACTTGGTATCGTTGGTGTAGTTGTTGGTCCGGTAGTAGTTGTTTTTTGAGTAATATCTAGTTCGCCATCAAACAATGCACGATATCTTGGGTCGTGGTTGAACGATTCTCCACCCCACGATGGGTAACATATTCTATATAGGAATGATACTTCTTCAAGTCCAATTGCTGGGACGGTCGTTAAATCACTCATTAATGGGAACCAATTTTTCCACCATGAATAAAAGGCCGATGGGGTTCCCCAAAATAGCAATTGGTCATCATATAACGTTTCTACGCTTGCTGGTGTGGTAATCGCCTTGTAAGCTGAACCATTTGGTCCTAATACGTATAAATCTTGGAATAAAGACTGAAAGATTGGCACGTTATTTACTTCAACCCGTAAATCTTCTAGACCTGTTGACCCATTATGCATGGTTATTGTAAAGGATTCCTCGCTGCTAACCGTTGTTCCAAATAGTAACGATAGACTGTAATCTTCTAGGTTTACATCAGCAATTCTTTTTATTCCTCCAGTACTACTATCAAAGTCAAATTCGTACGCATCCCATTCTCCCATTTCAATTGCTAATTTTAGTTCTGTATAATTTTCACGTATTTCGTATGTGTACGATAGATTTACACTATCTATGATCGTTCTTGCCATGTATGGTCCTTCATATGGTTGAAAAAAACCATCTATCTCCATATAACATACTTTCCAACTATATCTAGTAATGTTATCAATAACTGTTCTTTTTATTGTTGGTAGAATGTATTCTTGTGATGCATTCAACATTATATAATATTTAAGTTCCTCTGCCTGGTCAAGAACGCTGTTTCCGTTACTATCTTGAAATAATTCAAATCCTGTGAGAATTGTCCCAACAAAAAATTCGCTATTATCTACCTCATACGCTTGACCAAAAAATGGACGAAATAGCGCCACTTTGCTGAAATCGTCAAACAGTGCGATCGATAAAAATTCCGATTCATTGGAATTGACCCATGCATAAGATATTTTCATTGTTGAATCTTGTTGAGTTATTATTCCAGAAGCATATTCTGCATCAACTGGTATGTCTTCATTTACTGTTGCTACAGCTACCTGTGGAATCAGGAGTATAATTAGAAAAAAAAGGCCTATAACCGCTGAAGATATTTTTATCAAACTTCTATATTTATTTGTCATTTAATCTACCTCATAGGAACATAAATTCTCAATTAACCTACCTCTCTTTATTTCTGAGCTTATTCATTATAATAGACTTTCGAACACATATTATTGTTTGTTCGAATTTGTAGACAACAGGCAAATTGATTATTTTTACAAAAATTGCAACACAAACCGACTGTTTTTTTCCAAATCGAGAGTTTTAGTTGTGGGGAACAACTTTATAACTCAACAGTTTACTCTCCTAATGTTTCACAATGTCATTAGTGTATATGAAAGCTTTAGAGAAGGATCCACTGTCTTATGATGTGGAGTTCAGCAAACGTTTTCCTGAAGCTGAACATATTTATGATTTGATTATATCAAATATCGGTCACCAAGGTCGTATTCTTGAGATTGGGAGTGGTACTGGGCGATTAGCTATTGCT
>JAEOSP010000536.1 GCA_016840305.1 Candidatus Hodarchaeota archaeon | reverse complement strand
TCTTCGATTTTAATCCCAAATTTCTCCTCAAGGAAATCCACAACCTCAAGAACACCGGTTGAATCAACAATCCTATTTTCATAAAGAGATATATTTTCATCGAGGTTTTTATCTTGATCACCCAATAGAAAGTTATTTCTAATAAAATGAGTAATGATATCAATGATATCCTTTTCATTAAAATCCTGATTATTCATTATTCCCATTCCCAACCGTTATTGCAAATGCAACCGCATACTCTTTTTCATGCGATATACTGATTTGTATATTTCTTATTTTCCTTTCATTAGCGACCTTCTTAGCTTCGCCATGTAATACTACTCTAGGAGTACTGTTTTCTCCACTTAGTATCTCAATATCCTTCCAGTTTATTCCTTCTTCCCAAGTAATTTTCAATGCTTTGCTTACTGCTTCTTTACCAGCTAACCTCCCGGCAAAATGATGGGTGTTATTATTTTTGGTTTTACAATACTTTATTTCATCTTTGGTATAAACTCTGTTAATAAATCTATCATCTAAGTTATTGGATATTCTCCCTATAGAAACAATATCAACACCAATTGAAATGGAATCTATCAAATCCATATTATCGCCGTTTCTTTAATCTCGTTTTATAATAGAATAGTATTGATAGTTTTTGAATTTTATCTATGTTCTGTCTTTCCAAGTTTATTCATTTTTTTCTCTTCATACTAAATGTGTTATTGAATACCACGGCATTATTTATCACTATTGTTATTTAAACTTAGCGAGGAAAACTACCAAAACTAGAATAATTTCAATTTTTTCAACATTAAAAAGAAAAAAAGAGATATTTTGGTTTACCACTGGAGATTAAAATATTCAGGTTGCTGGTCTAAATAGTGTGCAGTTGTAATAGGCGTACATCCAATAACCATAGCCTGGATTAAGCGCATCTGATAGCATGTAGTTCTGGGTGTTTGTATTCCATCCATAGATAAATCCAAGCACGAGCGGCTCTCCTTCTTCATTGTTGTTGGTAGTAGCATTCAGCCAGCTGTAATCTGTCACGTTATAATGTACAGTAAGGTTTTCTTTATGAACTGATTCATTGTATGGTAATCCCATCATGTTCCACCTCATGTTGAGCGATGTGATATACCTATCATCACTAATATTTCCAAAAACAAGAAGTTTACAGTCATGATATGCCCATATCAAAGATCCGTAGCCAGGTTCAAGAGTATCTGTTGTCAAGTAAGCCTGACTTGTACTATCCCATGAGTATAAAAACCCAAGTATAATTCCTTCGCTAACAGCTTCATTCCAGGTGTAATCAACGCTATTGTTTCTGACAATAACATCTGTCTTGGGTATAGATTCGTTGAATGGAATTGAGATTATATTCCATTTGCTGCCTAATGAGATTATATGGCAAATATTGTAAACAGTAATCGCTGTTTCATAAGAGTCCTCTGCATCATTATCATCTTTTATAGTAAGAGATACATTGTAGGTTCCACTGTTTGGATATTGATGAGTTGTATTCCTAGTATACGAAACATTGCCATCTCCGAAATCCCATGTCCAGTTGACAATGCTCCCACCAAAAGCTGTAGATGTGTCGTTAAACTGAATAATATCTTCTATCGTCGGTTTCAGCGGCTCATACGTAAAACCTGCCACTAGGCCTTGGCTAACATTGCAATTAATCTGGAAATGATATAAAGTGTTAAATGTGGCGTTGAAGGTGTAACTGCTGCATAGCATCATATTCACAGTATCATGGTTTTCACAATTATACAAAACAACCATACCATTCCGGTATTCACTCATGTTCACCATACTGGTGTTCCACTGTACTGTAATATTTATACCCTCTTGAGGTAAAGACGTGTCACATAGAAGATATAAATCCCATACCTTCTGAAAATCAGGATAATAACGATAGTCCTCCCACAACCTATCATAGGGACTGCTGAGGTTTGCATCAAACCACGCATAAATATAGGGCAAACCAGGGATAGGTGGCTTAGGGACATCATAACCATCTTGACCGTCCATAGCGTCTGGTTTTTCACCGAAAGTCACATAATCAGAAATATTGCCTAGTGCAGTAAAGTCCAATGTTACAGACCATGCCTGCGGGATTATTAATGGATGCAAATCCTGATTGCTCCCACCAAGTACGTTATATGGTGTATCCCCTAATCCATCTCCATCTGCATCCGTCCCTGTGTAGTCTGACCAGTAGTTTCCACCCAAATACAATCCACCAATGATGTTTACCCCCAGTGTTTTACTTATATTCCATGTATTGCTTCCATCATCATATGCGTTGTTGGTGTTGTTGAAGTAATTGTTGTAAACAGTATTATCTGAGGCACTAGATAGGTAGATGCCATAATCATTATCCGAGATGTTGTTATCTGTAACAATACAATGATTTGAACTTATATTAACCCCTGCGTTACCGTTGCTTCCACTATTTGTTATTGTAAAACCTGTAATGTTTACACTATCTGCAGAAACCAACATGACATTTCCGCTGCCACCGCCGTTGATAATTGTATTGTCTCTGTCTTCACCAATCAGATTAATGGATTTGTCAACAACGATGTTTTCATAATATGTTCCATTGAAAACATATACTGTACTTCCAACAACGGCATCTATTCCGTCTTGTATGGTATCAAAATGATCTATTTGCCATCCAGGTGTAGAGGCAGTGTAGCTATCGTCAACATAGACTATACTCGGGTCATAAATGTAGAAAGCATATACCGCTGAAGTTTTGCTATTACCCGAGGTATCATCTGCCCAGATAAAGTATTCATAAGTTCCTAGAATTGTGTAGGTCACATTGTAATAGTAACTCCCCAACATGGTTTCGTTATGATAACTGCTATCTGGATAAGTGATATTCACCCAGACCTCATCAACAGCATAATCAGTCACATCACAAGAAATATTGACATATCCGCCTGTCTCCTGAGGATCAGGATCATCTATAACATTTGTTATTTC
>JAEOSP010000535.1 GCA_016840305.1 Candidatus Hodarchaeota archaeon | reverse complement strand
GATTTAAACCAAATCCTATTTCCTTCTGAGTTTGAATCAATTATTTGATATTTGAAAATATAAGAAAATATGTTTTTTTTACTGTTCCTTGCAATAAGAATCATTATGTAAGAAATAAAAAGACTAATTGTCCGAGCTAGATTTAGATAGATTGAATCGAAAATTATATGTTATTAATGATATTTCATCTTTTAAGGATCCAATCAATTTGTTAGTAATGAACGGAGATCAGGTTTTCAACCTCAGGAATGCTGAATAAAATGTCATCAGAAAAACAAACATCTTTCATGTCAAAAAATACCCTTCATGAACTTGGTGTTGTGGCAACAGAGCTACGCTCTATAGACCCTACAGTACAAGTCATTTCTCAATTGAATGAAGCCCAAACATTAGTTACAGAAATCGAAAAACTGGAAAAAGATTTAACTAAAGCTGGTTTCTTTAAGAAGAGAGGTATAAAAAAATCAATTTCCCAAAAAAAAGGGAAATATAATCAGGTAACCGAAACGCTAGTGAATGATGTTCTTGCAGGTTACCGAAGGGTTTACTTTGATCTTGCTAAAGATATTAAGGAAATTGCTAAATTTATTCCACAAGAAACAGAAACAATCCGAAATCTTCAAATTCCAGGATTAGAAGTGAATGCAATTCTATCATTCAGCAAAAAGGTATTAACCATTCACAATCAAATATCAGAAGTTCTAAAAGGAAAGAATATTTCTACTCTATTATTTAATCGCGAAATAATTGAGTTATATGGAAAATTTGTCAATTTTGATGAAGAGAAAATTCAAATTTCAAACCAAACATCCAAAGCGAGCGTTCATGTTATGGGTGTAACTGATTTACTGGATATCCATGCCAAACTTGAAGCTGAAAATGCGTATTTAAAACAAAGGCAGAAAGGGACAGAGGGAAAAATTCAAGCAGAGATAATACGAATGGCGTCTGAAATTCTTCAACACCTAGGTACAATCTCTTCGATTGGAATTACTATTACTAGTAAATTAGAAACACTTAAACTTCATATACAAGAAATTCAGGATAGTGCTGATTCAACTACATCTGTAGAAAAGTTAATAGATCAAGAAAAGAAGTTAAGATCATTCAAGAGCGAGTTCATTAATACATTAAGGACATATGAGATTTCTCTTAAGACACAAACCGAGGATCAAGTTGGAAGGATTATTCAGCTAATAGGTACTAAAGAGCTAAACTCAATATTAATTACACCACCAGATATTGATGTTTCCGCCACCGAAATACCTATAATAATTCAAGATATAGAAAAAACTCGTGCATGGCATTCAAAAATAATTATTGCACTGAAAAAGCTTGTGAATACATCTGAATTGATAAATGCGGCTAAAACATTCAAAGTAATGAAAATCCCAACCCCTGAAAACTTTATTCCTGATTTACGGCATATTGCAAAAGCAACTGAGAAAACAGGTGAGCTTGAAGAATGGGTGGAGCTAGTAAAAAGATATTACGAATTTAGATTTAACCTCGCTGCAGAATGTCAGAATTACTTCTTCAAAATGCTAGAAAATCCTCACATTCAAGAAGCTACAAGTTTAACAGATGGACCTCCCGTACCAACGGTCAAGGATTTTGAAGCTCTTACGCCAAGTGAATTAGTAGCTAAAGCTCGTGAGGTTAAAGACTGGGAGGCACGATTAGTTGCTTACTTTTCAAAACCTGCTCAACAAAATCTACGTCAAAACCTTTTAAGCTTACTTGATAGCCGTGATAGTTTAAAGGGTATTCTTCCTGACAACATAAAAGCAGAAATTGAAGAATTACGCGAATACAAAACTGAGGATGATAAGGAAGTTCGTGATCTTGTTAAGGACATTGAAGATCTAAATGTGTTAATTTCAAAAATTCGACGAGAGCTTTGGGCGGCAATTGATAGTAATATACATCCAATAACGACCCAAATAACAGCTCTTGAAACTATTCCTCCAAAACTTCAAATAAATACTCCTAAGTTGGATTTGGAAGATCTCAAATCTATACGTGAGGACATAGAGGTTTCTTCTAAAGATAAATTAAAAAATCTACTTGATGAATATGAGAAAATTTCAGTTTGGAAATATAAAATTGGTGCTCGTATTCGTGAAAACTTGAAAAGCATGTCGTTTCCTTTGATTCCAATTGAAACACCCTTCGATTTAAGAGAGAAAAGATCTGAAATCATTAAACTTATCGATAGTTACTCTGAAGCAGGAAATATTCAGGCAGTCGTTCAAGAATATGTCTCTTTTCTAGAAACTATTGAGGATATGAGAACAGAAATATTAGTCGAGTTGAAAAATCAAATAGATGCGCTGGAAGCAGTTGATAAACGATTATTTAGAATATTGAAGACAGGAACTGGTAGTGTTAGTTATACTGCTGATCAAGAGTTCGACAATATGGATTATTCAGAGGCGTTAACCGAGTATTGGCAGTTTTTAGCTTTTGTTGAGAGAAAAATAACAAATCTTTCTGAACAAATGTGTCAGGAGATTTCATCTCACATTCAGGATTATACAAAACTTCCTCCCCAGTATGCTTCGTTCTTTGAAGAACCACTTAACTTAATGAATGAAAAAATTAAAACTCTCAGGACTATGAAGGATATAGTTCATCTAGTAGATAATTACGAAAGCTACAGCTTAGAGAGTTTAACTTTAGCAAAAAGTTCTTTGTCTAAATTACATATGAACCTCTATAACTGGTTAAGGGTTAGCATCCCTAGGATAAATGAAATATCCCATTTAGATGATAGAATTTTCGCCGCACAACAGAAAATATATGATTTTGAACCCGAAGAGGTTTCTCATGATCGTTTAGCTCACAAATTAAGACAATTAATTTTCCTTTACGATACGGAAATCATCTCCCTCTTATTGTCCCATGCAGTTGAAGAATCAAGAACAGTTCTTAAGAACGTTAATGATCTGAAAGAAGTCGGGATAAATATAATAGAGTTTGTAGGTGGATATATTGAAGTTTTTTCACAAATTATTGTGAAAAATCAAGAGGATGTACATTTAAAAGAGCTAACCGAGGTTTTTGTGGAAATAGATAAACTCCAGAATGATCATGATGCGTGTAAAACGATTAGAACTACTGGAGAGCGCTATATTGCAGAAATTCAAGACACGGTTGAATACCTTTTCAATTCTTATGAGGTCAATCTTCGACAGAATGAAAGGATAGATTTTGCTTTTCTGAGTGAATTTCAACAAATTGCTACTCGTAATCATATGGGTCATTTAACACAAGCAATTATCAAACTGAACCAAGTCAGAGCCGTTGTTATTGATATCATTAAATCAACAGAGAAAAGTAGAAATTCTAATCTGCAAACGGAATTAGGAAAGTTAGAATACTACTCAAATATACAAGAAATGTTCAAAAAATATTCGGTTAAAGCTTCAAAAGATATTTACCCATTAACAGATCTGGTAGAAGCTCGTGAGGAATTTATGAACTCACATGACCTTAGGTATAATTTGGATTTATTCCCCAAGATTGAAACTAAACGCAAGGAATGGAAAGAAGTAGCTATACAACTAAATCGTTGGCATAGGGCATTCAGAATGTTCCGGGCAAGATATTTACCTGGAGAAAATGATGAAGACAATCAAAGGCAGTACAAAGAGATTTCAAAGAAAATACAAGATACATATCCTCATAATAAAGTAATCAGTGCCTACTTATCATTAGTCTTAAAATTATTTATAGAAATTAAAACAGGAATCGAGCTAGAGTAATAGGTGTGAAGATTTATTATGTTTGTCCTCGGGGATATAATGCTTCGTAATTAGCTGTTTTTCTGGAGAAAAGGTGAGTGCTATCCTTCATACTAGTGTTACTAGACTGAATACTTCCTACTCCATCTAGTTTTGAATTTCGGAGTAATGAGTAATATTGCCATCATTACCAACATAAAATCGAACCCATTACTTGTCCTTTGTTTTTGATATTCCTTCGCTATTACCAAATAAACTATGAGTACTGCGGTGGCTGTAATAGCTATCGCGGCCATATGGATATTTCCTGTTATGAGGGAAGTCACACTTAGAGCAAAAGTAGCCCCAGCTGCATCCAAAGCTAACGACTGGAAAATTTCATTTGTCGCTACATCGAAGATTCCATAAATTAAGGTATCTTGTGACTCGAAATTTCTCGTTTGGGAAGATGATTGTCCACCATTTGTATATATAATGGGTAATTTAATAGTGATATCATTTCCCGCTTGGGAGTAGGTAGGTTCTCCAAATTGAATCGGGTTATCATAACCAATTTTGACGTTGAGAGCTACTTTTGTACGTCCCCTTTCAATTATTCGAGAATCATTGGAATATTTGCCCGGACCAAAACTTAAACTCATTTCTAGTTTATAAATAACTCCTACAAAACCAGTAGGCATACCTAGTGACTGAATGTGTAGCCCTACCCCAGTAGCCATGGTGGTTGGTTCTCCAGTTCTTACTAAGTTTCCAATTATTGGTAATATAGTATCATTTTCAGGGTCGCTATATGCAACACCATTTGCTTTTAGAATGAACCATGTATCAAAAAAGTAAGGTGTAGAATAATTGTAACTAATAATATGTTCTACTCCTAAGGCTGAGGAAACTATTGTAAAATTATCATATTGTGGATCAGATATTGAAAAACTAGTTTTTCCTTTACTTAGACACTCACTTAACAAGCTATAGGAAGAAGTAACGGTTAAAAACACGTCAATTGGATCACTTAATCTGTTAATTGGCTCTTCCTCATCATAATATGCAGAAACTTTGAAATTTTGTACACCGCTCATAATTGTACTCGGTAAAGTGGGTCTGAGCGTAAATTGATGATAGGCTCTTTACAGAGCTTTATTAAAAATGTGACAATGGCTGGAAAAAAAGTTATTATCTTGGATGTTGGAAATGAGCTTGGTGGACTACACGAAGCATTGAATCAGGAATCCCATGCTAACCTTCCATTAAAAGTATTTCAGATCGGAAGAAATTTTCATCTCAATCTATGTAGTGTGGATATCCCTACTTCATTAAAGGATCCAACGAGTAGGATG
>JAEOSP010000534.1 GCA_016840305.1 Candidatus Hodarchaeota archaeon | reverse complement strand
CCATGACTATTTTCACAAAACTAGTCGAAAAATCATTGATTATTGTATATTGAATGACATTGGAACAGTCGTTATTGGTTATAACCCCGATTGGAAACAAAACTGTCACCTTGGGAAAAGGAATAACCAGAATTTTGTCACCATTCCTTTTTACAAGCTAATTCAACAATTAGACTATAAAGCAGAAGAACAGGGAATAATGGTCATTAAACAAGAGGAGAGCCATTCTAGTAAGTGCTCTTTCCTTGATAATGAACCCATAATACACCATGATAAATATCAAGGAAAAAGGATTAGTAGAGGACTATTTAAATCTAAGAAAGGCATAATTATTAATGCTGATGTGAATGGTGGCTATAATATCCTTAAAAAAGCATTCCTGAACGCTTTTACCGCTGACAGGATAGAGGATGTAGGGTTACATCCGACACGATGGAGACTAGGTGTGGCAACGAGCTAGTTGATGACCTCATGTGAATAGAATTGACTATATTTTTAGCAATTACAATAACCTCAAAGATTGTACCACAAGAAATAATAATCAACATAACAGTCTTTCTTTGTCTAAATGGTGATACACGATATGACTTACACTTCTACCCCAATTATAGATCTCAATGGAATAGTTAAAAATTTTAAAATCGGCAAGGAAGTGATTAATCTATATGAGAGTTTAGATTTTCAATGTGAGGATAAAGATTTCATAGTTTTTTCTGGAGCTAGTGGAAGTGGAAAATCAACGATTCTATCCATTATAGCTGGATTAACTCGGGTTGATCAAGGAACGGTACGAATACTGAATCATAATATAAAAGAGTTCGATGAGGAAACACTCGCTATTTTTAGATCGACTAATATAGGCATTGTATTTCAAATGGGTCATTTAATTGATACCTTAACAATTCTTGAGAACATCCTTTTACCTGTCGAATTAGCCCAGAGAAAGGAAATTGATTTTATTAATAGAGCCTGGGACTTACTGGATGAATTTTACTTATCCCATCGTGCTCAATCTCTCCCGAGAATGGTTAGCGGAGGTGAATACCAACGAGCTGCATTTATTAGAGCCTTGATTCTTGATCCTCCATTGCTACTGGTTGATGAACCGACAGCAAACCAAGACGAAAGAACCAAATCTGCTATCCTTCAAAAACTGAGCTCTTTAAAAGGAAAAAAGACGATTATTATTGTAACTCATGAAAAGGATTTTTTCCCTCTTGCCAATCGGATTTATATTCCTACTCGTATGGGTTTACAGGAGGGATAGGTTTGGGTAGTTTGAATATTGCTTGGAAAGATATTACAAGAAAAAAACAACGATCTATTCTTTTCATCTTTACCCTTTCACTTGTAAATGCTACAGGAATAAGCCTTTATATTATTTCTTCAGCCCTCAAATCACAGATTGTTCAAGCAAGTGGTAAATTCAATGGTATAATCCTCCAAGTTATAATCGATTATATGAATTTTCTAATAATTTTCTCCTTTCTCACTTCCATAGTAGTTGCAAGTGTATTAGTTTCATTATTGACTGTGGCGAGGATGAAGGATCTAGCCATTTTCCAATCGATAGGGGGAACTTACAAACAAATCCAACGTATTCCTATAGCTGAAATTTTCATCATTACTATCTTTGCATGTTTTTTAGGAATATTCGAAGGTATTATTAGTGGTTATTTACTACTTTTATCCTTATCACTTAATCAAATAGTCATTAATATATTCTCCTTCGGTTTTTTCATACTTCAGTTTATTTTAATCTCTGTTATTGGAACTTACTTTGTATCTGGATTCTTTGTTAATTATTTATTACGTAGAAAATTTAACGAAATTATGAATAGTCAATATGAAATAATTTCAGGCACAACAAAGACAGCATGGGGTTTTTCAACGAAGAAACGAACTGCGTTCAAATTCGGACATCTATTTCAACAACGATCTCCAATGATTTCTCGTGTAATGATTCTTGGGATACTTATACTGACATTAATTAGTTCATTTGGATTACTCGGGGGATCCATTATTCAAGAAACTACTGATTCTTATATCAAAAGAGGATATGGTGCTGAAAAAAATATGACAACTATTGTTGTTACCCCAACCCAAGATTGTTCAACTTTCCTAAAATCACAATACGATCCAAATAATGAGCTTACCTTTGAGATTCCTACAAATTTAACGAAAAAATTCTTCTCACCTGAATTTTTCTCTCAAATTCCTCAAGGGACAATATATGAATCCCGATTATTATCTGTTGGAACCATCCATCTTATTGTTAACCGAGGTGATGTTAATAAGACGAATATTAATGTAGGAAATAATACTTTCCAAACTTACCTTTGGGGAGTGGATAGCACCTTTGGAAATGCATTTAACTACTATTCTGTTGGAAAGGAACTTAGTTTTCCTCTTAATGATGATCTATTTTTAGGTGATAGCTACCAACCAGAGATAAGAGAAAAACATACTTCTAAGCTATTTCCAAAGACTATTAATAACGAATCAATCGAACCGCAAAGATTTAACATCGCTAAAATGCTCATCGATCCTTTTGCTCATGGATTTTGTACATATATAAATTTAGATAGCT
Source organism: Candidatus Hodarchaeota archaeon (assembly GCA_016840305.1). Next base: position 3,550 of record JAEOSP010000534.1, on the reverse strand, counting down.
TTATTTCTTTAACGAACAGTGTAAATGATTCAATGAGGAATGTCATATTCTTTAATAGTCCTAATCAAGATATTTATGATTTATTGAGAACCTTTAATCTTTATTATTTTTCTCTTCAACCGTACAGTAGAATCTATTTAGAATTTAGTCAGAATTTCTGGTCTATTTCTAACACCGTCCTTATTCCAGTTTTTGCATCCATTGGATTATCATTAGTAACTTTCTCAAACCTTTATGCCATTATGATTAAGAAGGACCTATACATAATGAGAGTTCTAGGGGGGAGACAATGGATCCTCAAAAGGATTTTACTTTGGATTAATCTACTTATAAGTGTTCAGGGAGTAATACCGGGAATTTTACTTGGTTTCAGCCTTGCTTTCTCAGTTTTAATTCCTGAACCGATCCTTCCGACTATTTCTTCGTGGATTTTTCTTTTTATTTCTTTTTCATCGATTATAGTCATAATTGAGCGGTATCTAACCCGCTTCACACGTCAAATGATATAGAAAAGGCTTGGATAACGATTAGAGGGAAGGTTTATCCACCGTTTCACACGCTCAACGTTTCCTTTTATTCAATGAGGAGAGATGTTTAAGCTAATTTTAATAATTCTTCTAAATTTAACAGATAGTTTAAGGTGAGATCAAATTTTCTCTCAAAAATAATCTTATCTTTCGGATTTCCTATCCTGTTTACAAATACAAATAAACCAGCTAAAATTCCACCGTGATCGGAAATCGCCTTGAAAATAGGTAATTTACTGATTCCAGAAGTAATGACATCATCTACTACCAAAATTCGCTTATTTTCAATATTTCCCTCAATGAGTTTCTTAGTTCCATGATCTTTAGGTTGGTTCCGGGCCAAGTAAAATTCTTTGTCTAATTCCAGTGCTAAGGCAGTACCTAACGGAATACCTGCTAATGGAGGAGCAATTATTCCATCAAATTTCTTATCTAGTTTTGATCTTTTTATATAATGAGAAGTTAGTTTGATTATGGTCTTAAATTCCTTTGAGAAATTAGGAAGTATTCGTAAGTCAATATAAACGGGAGAATTTGACCCATCTTTTAAAATAAAATTACCAAACTGCACAACATTGACTCTTAGAAGAATTTCCACTAGTTCTTGAATCTCTGTATTTGTTAAGTCAATCAATATTCTTACCATTACCTCTTAAGGCTTCTTTTCTATTCACCTTAATTTCTTAGTTAGATTATCGAAGAGTTTTAAATTCCATCTTTAAGTGAATTTTTCTGATAATTATGCAATTTCTGGACTTATTAATTAGATCTAAGGAAGAATCAAAAAGTCAAGTATGCGTTGGATTAGACTTAGCTGCTTTTGGAACCCGAGAGCAAAATACTCTTGATAAAGGACAAAATAAAGTATCTATTATATTAAATTTAATCGAAAAACTCCATTCAAAATGTAGCTCATTTAAAATTAATCGACAGTACATCCTTGATCTTTCTTTACCTGAAATTCGACAAATTACTCAACTATCCCACGATCATGGTAAACCAATAATAATTGATCACAAACTTTCCGATATTGGCTCAACTAACCAACAGGCTATGCAACACTTTACAAAAGAGGGGTTTGATGCATTTACAGCCAGTCCATTTCCTGGAAACGTAAAAGAACTTTGTGAAACCGCCCATAATTATGATCTAGCAGTAATTCTATTAGCTTTAATGTCAAATCCAGGAGCAATCTGGATGAAAAAAACTTTCTTGGAGAAAATTCCTATATTTCAGTATAATGCTCGTTTAGCTAATGAATTCGCGGAAGGAGTCGTTATTGGTGCCACTGGGCATGTTACCAATGAAAATCTGCTTACAATTAAATCAGAAATTTCAGGAAAGGTTATTTTAGCTCCTGGAGTTGGTGCTCAAGGAGGAGATGTAAAATTCTTATTAGATATTTTTCAAGAAGATGTAATATTTAATGTAGGGAGAAGTATAATCTATAGAAGTGAACCTCTTAGTGCATTACAATCATATAATGATTTAGTCAAAAAACACACAGGGTAACAAGTTGTTATTAACTAATGCTAAAATCTGGGTTAAAAATAGGATTATCGAAGGTAGTCTGCTTCTCGATGATGAGAGAGGGGTTATAAAAAGAATTTTCAGCCATTCAGCTTTTGCAAATGAGCAGAATGAATTCAAGATCAATTTAAAGCGGAAATTAATTATACCAAGTTTAGTCGATATTCATTGCCATTTAAGAGATTTTAAAGAATCCCAAAAAGAAACCTTTGAAACTGGTGTAAAAGCAGCTGCTGCAGGTGGATATACTCACGTTTTTGACATGCCAAACAAGCAACCCCCAGTTAATTCGTACAAACAAATTCAGAAAATTAATGAGACTATTAAAAATCTTGACTCGGTCCAAGTCACCCCTTATTTATTGTTAAATAATGAAACAGAAGAGCCCCTGAAATATAATTATCCTTATCTGAAAGGATATCTTGGGTTAACTACTGGTAATTATCTCACAACTGAGATGGATATTCAGGACTTCCTTCAGAATTCTGCATCTTTCTTAAGTGTCCATTGTGAGGATAATCTGTTAATTGAAAGAAATCGAAAATATTGTGAAAATGAACAGAAGGATCATTGTGAAATAAGAGGCCCAGAAACAGAATTTAACTCTCTTTCAACACTTTTTCGGATGATAAATAATATTAAATCTAATGTGACCCTTCATATTGCTCACTTAACACTTGTAAAATCTATTAATATGCTTAACAATAAGAATATCTCTTTTGAAGTAACACCGCACCATTTACTCCTTAATCGTGATGATTATACCCGTCTTGGAGTGTGGGGTAAGATGAATCCTCCGCTAAGAAATAGAAATGAACAATGCATGTTATGGAAAGCATTTCTGGAAGGGAGAATACCCTTAATTGCTACAGATCATGCTCCGCATACAAAAGAAGAAAAAGCAAGTTCTCACAATGCAGGAGTACCAGGACTTGAAACAACCCTTCCCCTTTTACTAGATAATCTCAGACCTCTGGATATTCCAAAACTCCAGCTATTAATAAAAGTTTTAGTAATTAATCCAAGAAAAACGATGAAAATCCCCTCCAGAGGTATTATTGCCGAAGGAGAGGTGGCTGATTTAACAATTATAGACTTGGATATGTTGAAAGAGGTGAAAGGTGAGAATCTCTACACAAAATGCAAATGGAGTCCTTGGGAAGGAAAAAAACTGAAAGGATGGCCAGTAATGACCATTAAAAAAGGTAGGATCATCCATAACGATCTATTCTAAATCTAAATTCATGATATATTTTCTAAAGAGGGTATTTATCCCCTTTTGCATTCCTACCAAATAAGCCGAAATCAGTTACTTTTTGTAGTACATCTCCACGAAATACTGGACCATCACGACAAATACTTAGGCCGATACCATCTAAATAACAGGAACCACAAATACCAAAGCCACAACGAATGTATCTGTCAGCCAAGCTAAATTGAGCATTTTTCTCCATGCTAAATTTTGTTACAATCTCTAAAACGCCTTTCTGCAT
>JAEOSP010000533.1 GCA_016840305.1 Candidatus Hodarchaeota archaeon | reverse complement strand
TTTATATTTTAAGTACGTAATAAAATGTAATCGATCTTTCTAACTCTGATTTAGAGAAATAATAAAAATAATTGAAAATTTGAAAGAATAAAGAAGCCTAATGTAATGAAATTATGAGAGAATCGATTAGATCAAAAAACGTTGGATTCTCATATTTTATTACTGCTTATTTTTGGCTTAAAATTGTAGAAATCTGTGATATCAAACTCGTTTATTGGTGAGACAGAAACCCATTTTTGATTAATTTTTAAATTCCTTCATCAAAAATATCTTAATAATCTTTTTAGAAAATCTAGAAATATTATTAAATGAACAATAAGAAATTAGCAAGAATTAAAGAAAAACCAATATCTAAATAAAAAAGATAGTAATAAAGGCGAATTTCTTGCTGTTTTACCAATTCCCCCAGCACCTCGCAAGGTGTATGTATATACTTATCTAATCTAAATGTGCGTTTGAAGACGTTCAATATTTTCGGTTTAGTAGATTTTTCTTAGAACCAACTTTGAATTAGGAATATAATAAAAAAAAAAAAGAAAACCTCCTGAAAAATTCACTTTGTGAATTTTTTTCGACTGTACGGATTTTTAAAAACCTTTGTTACGAGTAGAGGGAATATTTTCATATAGATACAGACGAAATTGCCTCACTGTTAGCTAAACTGACCGTCTCTTTCTTTAAGCTTCGAGCTTCTAAAGAAAACTGGTCATTCTTGGCCATCGTTTTAACTGTTGTACCCCTACAATAGGAGGACGTGTAGAAAAATCGATCCACACCCAAGAGTTCGCTAACAGCAATAACGAGGCAATAAGTTAATGAAAACTCAAATATTTGAATTTTGTGGTTGCGATGTCCACAAGAAAATGATTGAAGTCGCTTGGTTTGACGTTACAGGGAAAGATTTTCTTCACGGATCGTTTGAAAATTCACCTGAGGGTAACCGACGTCTTTGGGAGGAATGCTTACGATTAGGAACTTCTAAAGTAGCAATGGAATCGACAAGTATCTATTGGCGAGCGTTATACAAATCTTGTCCTGAATCAATTACTGTCATGGTATTTAATTCTTCTACCATTAAATTAAAGACTCGACCTAAAACTGATGTTAAGGATGCGATGTGGATTGCTCGTTGTTTACGAGCAGGATTTATATCTCCCTCTAATATTGATTTAGGAAAATCTACTGAAATTAAAGAGCTGTGTCGTCTTCGAAATAGTATTGTAGAGGAAATAACCCGTAAAAAAAACGTTATCCATAAAGTGTTAGACGAATTTCAACGTAAACCTAGTACTTTTAGTTCTAGCATTAGTACACACTTAGCTTTATATGCTGTGACCGTATTGGCCCAAGGTGGCACATTTAATGATTTGAAAGCAAATTGTCCTACAACTCGACTAAGGAATGCTGTTGAAAAAAAGGAAAAAGCCTTGAAAACCTTTTTAACCCCTGCATTACCCTCTGAAGCAAGGTTAACCCTTGAGATAGCTTTACGTGGATTGTTGGAACGCGCTCAGGCGTGTTCGGTTATCGATTCGAGGTTAGCTCAAAACTTAAAAGAACCCTCAATTCGTGAATCTCTTAGCATTTTAAACTCAATTCCTGGAATATCGGGTGTTAGTGCCTTACATCTATTGTTCGAGATCGGAAGAATTGATAGATTTCCTTCCAAGTCTCAAATCACTTCTTGGGCTGGTTTATGTCCACGAATCTATAGTTCTGGAGGAAAAACTTCTCGAGGTCATATTACAAAGCGAGGTAATGTCCACGTCAGACGAATCCTTTTTCAAGCCGCTCGAGCTTCCTTACGAGCGAAAAATAATCCTTTGAAAGCTTGGTATAGACGACTAGCTGCAAGGAAACCAGGTCGAGTAGCAATGGTCGCATTAGCTCGGAAATTACTTGTCATTATTTATACACTCCTCAAATCTCGTCAAAATTTCCATTCTGCATCATTAAAAACTGAAGTACGCGTACATTCTACAGCCAAAAAGCTGGTTAGAGGGCTTACTTCAGAACCTATCGCCCCTCTTCTCACTATACTTGTCAATTGGCTGGATACTCCTAGAGAGTTTAGAGATTCTCTTTTGGGGATTTTTGATTCTATGTATACAGAAGTACGACAAAAGAGAGGTGCGCGTTCGTGAAATTATTAAAAAAAAAGTAGAAAAGAATGAAGAACACCCCGAAAATTAGTTTATTCAGATTTAAGTAAAACGATTCGATAGAATTAAACGGTGATTTCAATACTGAGTTTACGGACAAGCTCTTTGTAGCGATTTCTCACGGTAACTTCAGTAACGGTCCATTCTATTCTGATTTTATATCTAAATGTCCTTCTAGAAACAGTTACTTTCATTATTTTAATAATTCAGATTATAAGAAGTCAAACCTCTTTCAAGAGGGGATGACTTAATATATTCTTTCCTTTTTAAATGAGGTAAATCCTTCAACATTCTATTTGTTCAGAGGTTATGACTTACATTTGTCGAGATTCTATCAGTTAAAGTTTTTTTACAGGTTTTTTCCTCTTTTCTTGCTTCTTCTCCTTTTTCTATTACCTTTCAATTCCCCCTTCAACATTCATGAGTCTGTAGCGTCATACTGGTACAATGAGAAATATTTTCATATTCAAGGTGGCCAGGAAGAAGACTATCTACTTTCGCAATCTGTAATGAATGAAGCTATTGTGCAATTCAACTGTCATCTATTTGCTAATTCCACATCCAATATCACATTGGTAATTACGCCCGAGTCTGAATGGAATGTGTCTCGTGTAGAGGTAGGAATAGGCCAAAATATTACTTTCAATGCAACCAATGGCGTGGTACGAACTCCTCCCGACGATACTGGTGCTGGTTTTTACGTCTGGGTTCATCTCGAAACTGAGATTGCTGAAGTATGCGGTAAAGCCACTGCGATTATTATTTATTCTGGTTGGTCACCAGCTCCAGGGTTCTTGCTTTCAGAAGTTCTATCTCTACTACTATTTGTAGTAATCATCCGCTTCCGGAAAAAAGGAAAGAAAACTATCTCTGAGAAAGTAAAGTGACTGTAAATAATCCTAATCAAGCAATAGAATCTACTACTCTTGAATTAGATTATGTTCCCAAAGAAGTATGGTCAATATTCTATGAAATCAGGATCTGGAGAACGCAATTTCTGAAAAATTAACCTATGTGAGTGAGAAAAGATATTCCTATCCACACGAAAACGAAAAAAACCATCTAGAATAATTCTACACAGTAATCTTAAAACCAAGTTTACAGGCGAGTATTTTATTCTGAGATTATCCAATTTAATTAACCGACCGCTTCTTAATAACAATGATAATAAGAAAAATCAAGAAAAAAAGCCAAATACTGGTTAGAAAGGTATAATTAAGTAGTGCTTCGACATCTGGAAGGGAATAAACTATGTTACCTTTAACAATAAGTGGTAAAGCATCAGTAGGATATCTGAAGGTAAAAGTTTCGAATCTATACCATGATGAATAAGCTAAACCTTCCAAACTAAACAGAATCCCATATTCTCCAAAATATTCAAGATATCCTACCCCATAGTAATGAATTGAAAAAAGACTAAAAAAGAGGAGCAGGATTCCTTTCATAAGTGCACCAATTCTTTCCTTTGAAGTTAATGAGATCAATATACCTAGAGAAATCCAGGTGAGGAAGGACATTAAGAAAAATAGAAGCCAACTGAATAAAGACAACCAGGGAAAAACTAATTTTATTTGTATACTAATAACAAAAGCTTTTATCAGAAAAATAAGGGAAAATATAAATCCATATCGATAAAATGGCCAGATTAAAGAGCTAAATACCCATTCTCCACGTTTTACAGGAAGGGAGAGCGTGTACATAATATCTCCTCTTATTTTCTTTCCAACAATATTTTCTATGGTGTCTAATACAATCAAGATGGCCAAAAGCATTAATCCAATCCCTAAAGAAGAAATAAGATATCGTTCTGTCGTTCTTAGAACAAAATACCACGCAGGAGTACCAGGATAGTATATTCTTATTGTTATCATTGGTCGTATTATGACCCAGAGAATAATAGGGATAAGGATCATTCGAAATAAACCAGATTCGTGCTTTTCTAATTCTAATAAGGCTTTTAAGCGAAAAAATAAGGAAGAAATAAAGGAACCTACAGAATTTTTTTTCTTATTTCTAATTAGAAATGTTAATGGCTTTTGAATCCCCATCTGTCCCAAAATCATAATACAATAAAGGAAGACTAATAACAAGGGAACCCAGAGGAGGTCCAAATTCATACCAGTATTGATAATATAGCCTTCATACGATAATGGTTTATCGTGTGGATTTACAATAAAAAGACGATATACTGTAAAAGACCTAGCTTGGGGTAGTTTAAACAAATGGTGTGAAGTTTCAGAACTAATAAAGGGGCTTGGATCCAAATATTTTATTTCACCTTCCCCAAAGACTACAGGTATCAATTTAACAATTGAAGGGAGTGTGGTTGTGATATTAAGCTGTATTGTTTGGCCTGTCGCAACTGAATATTCATACCTAATACGACGAATTTCCTGTGGATCTAGTGGCTGATCTAAGTTATCTGCAACTTTCCACTGAGTAGGAGGAGCAGAAAAAGCTAGAATTAATTCCCCAATCACAAGGCATCCGATAACCAAAAAGCATAACGATCTAAATGTCATTTTATCTAGGAATCGATTAATTTTCTTTCTACTTTGTTGGATATTCGTAATGAGCTTGTAACGTTGTAAGATCACACAATCACCACTTATACTCCATTCAATTCCCTATTCAATTTGGATTCCTTCAATTGTTTTAGTGAAAATGTATAAAATCCCAAATATTAAGATAACACAGCTGCCAAGTAAGAGAAGAATTTTTTCACCACTCAAATTACTCGAAGAAAATAGCGATATAAAATCAAGAAAGTAGTTGGGGAAAGGTAACAGCCAGCCTTCTGGAAAAATCATTTTACTAATATCTAAGCCGATAACAATAAGAGCATAAACTCCAAATACGATACTAATCAAGGGCCACCTTGGAAGATAGAGACCTATAATACAACTACTAAAAAGGATCAAGATTTCCCATGAAATCATCCAAAAGATGAGAATGATTACAAAAGGAATATCAGGCAGTGTTAAAAAACGCAAATACGCTATCAAAAATGCTGTAAGATATGGAATTAGAAGAAGAAGAATACTGGATCCTCCTAAAATGAGAATTATACTTACTGCATATAATCGTTTGTCTATTGAAAGAGTGAAAATCCTTCGTAGTTCATGTGTCTCATATTTTGACTTACAGTAGCTGAAACCTATTAAAATGACGATTAAGATCCATATAAGCGAAAATATTGGTACTGAGCCAAGCCATGAGGAGAGATAGATGGTAAGGGATTCCATAGTGGGATTTGTCGATAGAATTTTGTTGGAAGGATTCACCATTAGAAAAGAACTTATTAAAATCCCAAAAAGAAGACTAGATGGAAACATCGTCCTTTCATTTGTTAGCAATAATTGAAGAGCTTGCATTGATGAATAGCTTGTTTTAGTCTCTTTTTCACCATCGCGAGAGGAAATTAAGTGGGAGTCTCGTTCTTGGGTTTGATATTTGGAGTAGCCATCAGTTCTATCTGTTTTTCTACCCCTAAATCGAATAATAATTTCAGAAAGGAAAGCAAGTACCAGAATAATAGATGATACACTCAATACATCGTAGTCCAATCCTTCAACAGAAAATGATGAAGTAAGAATTCTGACTCCAAAATCTGAATCGGAATTATCAAAAAGAAGCTTAATGACAGAATATTCTGAAAGAGAGAGTTTTTCTTTAAAGAGTGTTGATGTCTGATTATAGATAACCGCATCAGGATTAATTTCAATAAGATGACTTTCAAGTGATGAATTAGTTAAAACAAATACGTTCAAGGAAGCATTGGTTCTTATTTTGAGTGAAAAGATTTGTCCCCGACCTACAGCAAAAGAATGTTCTATTATCTCCCCTGCAAGGATTTCTCTTGGAGGATGATATTCAGAAGAAATAAATTGATTGAAAAGATAATCAGTCCCAATAAGTGATATTGACGCTGTTAAAAGGAGGAGAGAAATTACTGAATATGATTTGAAAAATTTAGTTAAGGAGATTTTATTCAGTTTTGAACCTTTGCTGGTCATTACCTTCCCCTTTTTTCCTCATGTTTGGTGCTTAGATGATGATACAGTGATTCAATTTCTGATTCCAACTTAATTATTTCGAGATCTTTGAATGTTCCTAATTCTTGGAGCTGAGAATCAAGCAATTTCAGCTTGTTTGCGTCTGGTACAGTAATAATAATTTCACGTACACTGGTTGATTCAATTCCTATTCCTTCGTTATTGAGGATGGAGGACAACTGTTCAACCTGACTTGTAATTAGTCGATAACGGTAAGAGGGTATCTTTTTTCTAAGAGCTTCCCGTTTTCCAGAAACCGCCACTTTTCCATTAAAGAGGAAAACAAATTCATCACATAACGAATCTAGCTCCCCTAAAACATGACTTGAGATTAAAAAATTACACTGGTGCTCTCTTACTAACCTACTAACGTAAGATTTGTATAAATTCCTTACTCCTGGATCTAAATTTGAGGTGGGTTCATCTAATAAGATAAGTGAAGGATTTCCTATTGTGGCATAGATTAATCCATATTTCTGCTTCATTCCAGCTGAAAGTTCTTTGATAGTATTATCACTAGCTTCTTGCAGCCCAAAATATTCTAGTAACTCAAGTGTTTGACGTTTGGAGCCATCAGGAGTTAATCCACGAAGTTTACCAACCCAAACCAATGAGCGATAAACTCGTGTGTTTGGATGGAATATTGGATTCTCAAATAATACTCCAATTTGTTTCCTTACCTCAAAAGATTCTTTGACTACATCTTTCCCAAAAATCTTAGCCCAACCTTGATCAGGCCGAATGATTGTACAAAGTATCTTTAGTAATGTAGATTTTCCTGCTCCGTTTGGCCCAATTAATCCCAGTACTCCCTCCTTCCATTTCAATGAGACATCAATAAGGGCTTTTTTATCTCCATAAGAACGCGAAAGGTTATCAAGATTAAGTGTCCAATCTTCGCTTTCTCCATGAATTACCACAATAACCCCTCTTCTTGAGCTATATATTATTCGAGAGTCAAACAGTAATAATGAACGTCGCTGTCCTGAAGTTTTTAGTAATATAAGGCCTTATAATACTTTCTATGGTCAAAAAATTG
>JAEOSP010000532.1 GCA_016840305.1 Candidatus Hodarchaeota archaeon | reverse complement strand
TGAAAGTTCAATTCACAGGCCAGAATCAGGTGATGATCCAAGATTGGAAACGTGTGTTGTTTGTCACACTGGGCACGAAACAGAGATGGTTGGTACTTCGTCTACCAGCGTATTTGACATAAAATTGGATCAAGTTTGCATACGTTGTCATTCGGGAAATCTGATCACCGGAGAAGAAGACGCCCACGGGAATATCCATCGGGATGAATTAGCAAAAATTGAACAAGGTATTGATTCTAATTGCGGGAATTGCCATACCTATCACTACATGGCACCAGATCATGCAAGTGATACCGCACTTGAGAAATCCTGTCAGGACTGCCACTTTGATAAGCAAACAGAATATGAATCTTCGACACATTTTATTTCCAAGGCTAGAGGCCATCAAGAGGCACCAGGCTGTGTTGATTGTCATGATGAACAAAGAATTAAAAAGTCTGAAGAACAATTTCTTGGTCAATCAATAATTGAGTTATGCAGTCGGTGCCATGGTAACCGAGAGATCACAATGAAATTTAGTTTGAATTCAGAAGTGATATCAGGTTATGGGACATCATATCATGGTCAGATGTACCAACTTGGTTATCAAGGCGAGGCTTTTGCAACCTGTGTATCCTGTCACGATAACCATGCAATTCTTCCGAGCGATCATGAAATGTCAACCATAGGTAAAAATCGGATAATTGAGACTTGTGGAAATTGTCACGAAGACGCTAATGAAAATTTTGTGCAATACTTACAACATTATACTCCTCATGATAAAGCAAGAAACCCATTATTAGCAGGTATTAATACTTTTATGATATGGTTGCTTGGAAGCGTTTTATTTATTTTTGGAGGACACTCCATTCTATGGCTTTCAAGACTTATCATTCAAAGAATAAAGGAAGGACCCTTAAAAAAACCAACCAAGACAAAATATCGTGTTCGCCGTTTTTCGAAAAACCAACGCCTATTACATTTGGGATTGATCATATCCTTCCTTACCCTAGCGGCAACTGGTTTACCTCTAAAATACAGTCATTCACCACTCGCCAACTGGGTCGTGCATAATTTAGTAGGCTTTAAAACTGCGGCTGTTTTACACAGATTTGCGGCGATACTACTTGCCATTGTTTTTGTAATCCATCTTTCAATCATTATTTATAAAGTTATTGTAAAACGGGATAAAGGTATATTCTGGGGTCCAAATAGTCTTGCTCCTAATTTGCAGGATGTGAAGGATTTTGTTAGACATATAGGATACTTTATTGGGCTGAAGAAAAAACCACCCAAGTTTGGGCGTTGGACATACTGGGAAAAATTCGATTATTTTGCAGTTGTATGGGGCATGGCTGCGATTGGTTTTTCCGGACTAACACTGTGGTTCCCAGAACAATTTACTCGAATTCTCCCGGGATGGTTAATCAATGCAGCTCATATAGTTCATTCAGAAGAGGCTCTACTGGCAACGGCGTTTATTTTCACGGTTCATTTTTTCAATACTCATTTACGTCCAGGAGTATTTCCAATGGACGAGGTAATATTTACAGGTAGGATTACTGAAGAACATTTTCAAGAAGAAAGAAAACTTGAATTTTCTAGTCTTACTAAACAGGAATATCAAGATCGTTTGACTTCTCCACTACCTAGGTGGATAAAAATTATATTCTATATAGCAGGTTATTTATTTTTATCTATTGGTGTTCTACTGTTAATTTTCATTATCATCAGTACCTTCTTCTAGCCATTAATGAAAAGAATTCAGAATAGACTCTTAAGATATATTTTTATTGGAGTTGGAATATTTGTAATTCTTATCGTACTCCTATTGGGGACAACTGAGGTCACGTCAAAACCAAAATTTTGTTCAACTTGTCATTACATGAAACCCTATGTCGATGCATGGGAGGTATCCCATCATGCAGACGTGACCTGTACTGATTGTCATTTCCCTCCTGGATTTAAGCATAAAATAAAAGGCAAATTTACCGCGCTATCGATGCTCGTTAATTATTTTACGGGAGTATACAAAAAAAGCAAGCCTTGGGCTGAAATTTCAGATGAGAGTTGTTTAAGGTCAGGTTGTCATGTTGAACGCTTGCTTGATGATCAGGTAGTATTTAGAAAAGGAATTTTATTCAACCACAAGCCGCATCTTGCAGAATTAAGGCGGAATAAAAAACTGAGATGTACTAGTTGTCATTCTCAGATTGTGCAGGGCGAGCATATAACTGTAACAGAATCAACCTGTTTTCTATGTCACTTTAAAAACCAACCGCTTGAAGCGCCAATTAATGATTGTACTTGGTGTCATGCGGCTCCCACTAAAAAAACAGATCTACAGAGCTATGATCATTCATTTGTTCTGGAAAATAGAATTTCCTGTGAAAAATGTCACGGTGAAATGCAGATTGGAGATGGTGCTGTTCCGATGGAACGCTGCAGTTCATGCCATGCTGAAATTGGTCATTTAGAAATGTATGAAGATGCAGCATTTATTCATAAGCACCATGTTACTGATCATAAAGTTGAATGTCAAAATTGTCACCTTGTAATACAACATAAATCTCAGAAAGAATTATCTCGGGGTGTTGAGGATTGTAATTCTTGTCATGACAATTCCC
>JAEOSP010000531.1 GCA_016840305.1 Candidatus Hodarchaeota archaeon | reverse complement strand
ATAGTATTTTAACAGCCGCTCCTAAAGCATTATGAAGACTAGTAAAAGCTGTAATGGTTTTTTTGATTTTAGGTGAAGGCATGACAGAGTGTAAAAAGATAATGGTCCATTCTTACAAGGGTGGAAGCGGAAAAACTGTTACAGCAATCGGATTAGCCCAATACTTTGCAGAAAAAGATAAAGATAAAGTGTTACTTATTGAAATGGATAATAGAGGACCCCAATTTACTGATATTTTTAATGTTGAGCCTCAATTCTATATTAATAACTTTTATTCAAACATTCCACTACGAGACATGATTATTGATGGAAAAGATATTTCTAAAATAGATTCGGATAATTTGTCTATAGTTTGTGCTGAACAACAACCGATTATGGTTCCAAGAGGTAAAAATCGGAAAAACTTTTTCATGAGTGCAGCAGATAGACTACGTAAACAGCTTTATTCCCTTGAAAAGGAAGATGGTTATAATTATGTAATTATTGACACTCCACCAGGGATGGATTACTCTGTAATTAATAATTTCGCCGTCTGTGATTGTATAATACTTCTTACGAGATTAGATAGCTCAGTTAATCGAACAAACTCCGTTCTTGAACTTCTTGAACAGTTTCATAAAAAAACTGTATTACTAGCCAATCTTGTTCCAGTAAACATTGAATCAATTTCCAATACTGATCTGAGTGAAGAAGCAATACATCGAATTGAGGAATGGAGAACAATTAGCAAAGATAAAACCTCCTTAGTAATACCCTATACGAAAAAAATAGCCTTTGATCTTTTTATCAACTCAATTCCATCAATTGATGGAGAATTCATGAAATACATCGTTGAATTAGTGAATTTAACTAAAGATTAGATCATTATCTAGTATTTTAAGACTCTCTACCGTCCATAGTGCCAAATAATCTGCTAGTTTCCTTTAAATAATCTGCTAAACGAGTTTTCTCTAACCTTTCTTCAACAGGAGCATTTCGTTCTAATAGATCAGTCCAATTTTCATATTTTTCTAGAATTTGTAGTCTCTCCTTCTCAATTCTTGCTAGAAACAGCTTAGTTTTCTTTTTCTCTACCATTACTTTGGCATGATCTAAGTGCTCTAATGCTTTTTGTAAGTCTCCTTCGACTATAGCAAGTTTTGTTCTCAGTATTAATGTCTGTATTGATAGTAAAAACGATTTTTGGGCCTTTGCAAGCTTATAAAGATTCTCAACCAATGATTTTATTTCTTTTAGTACTTCTACCTCCTTAGATACTATTAATTCTTCTAATAATACCTCACAAAGGTGAATCATTGCTAAGGCAGTAAGTTCTTTAGGAAAATTAGTCTCATGATGAATGAAATTCTCCAGTATAACCTGTGAACGAACCTTATCTTTGAGTCTAGTTCCTTGTTTTAATAGTAAAGCCTCAGCTAGTTGAAGTTTTAAGAAAATTGATCTGTCAGGTGTTCTACCATTTATTGCATGAAACTTTGATATTAGCGAAGAAGCTTCATCCTTATCACCTTTATCAAGAGAAAGTAATATCAATGAAAACAAGACATCCGCAGTTTCGAAATCATTCCCTACACTCTCCAATAGATCCAAGGTGTCATATAATATAGTACTAGCGGCTTCCAAGTCTCCTTTAATCCAAAAAATTTTCCCAATAAGATGTTTTGGGGTAGCAATATCAATGGGATTACCTACTTTCTCTCCTAGTGATAAGCTTCGTTGTAAATAATCAAGAGAAATTTCAAGCTCACCTTTGTCTAGATAAACACTACCTATGTTTGATAATGAGTGCGCTACTTCTACAGGTAAATTGATCTTCTCTTTTATTATCAAAGCTTTATGCAGATACTCTAATGCTAGATCTAATTCTCCCTTTGATCGATAAATGTGTCCAATATTATTCAAACTCAATGCTATTGAAGGATCTGTACCTAGTCTTTCTTTGATGGATAAGCTTCGTAAAGAATATTCGAGAGCCTTATCCAAATCTCCCCTACTAATATAAACGGTACCAATGTTATTTAAAGTAACAGAGGCATCTAGTTCATACCCTAACTCTTCTTTTATTGATAAACTCTTTTGAAAATTGTTTAGTGCTTGATCCAAGTCCCCCATTGTTCGATATAGGTTACCAAGATTATTTAATGTAGCAGCTACATCAGGTAGACAGTGCATTTTCTCTCGCAATGCTAAACTCATTTTGAAAGATAATAAAGCGTTATCTAAATCACCTTTACTCCAAAGGATATTTCCTTTTATATGATTGTAAATGGCTATACATTCCATTTTATGATCATTATTATTCCGATTTGGAGAGGGAATTATCATATCATATTCCTGAAGAATATTAATTGCCTCATCTAGCCTCTTCATATACCATAAAGCATACAATTTGGCACAGATGAATGGTAATCCACTAATTTTTGGTGATGAGGATGTAATTTGCTGT
>JAEOSP010000530.1 GCA_016840305.1 Candidatus Hodarchaeota archaeon | reverse complement strand
TGGGATGTGACCTGCACCTTGAACTTTTAAATGGACTCCATTTTCTATTCCAGGGGGAGTAGTTACGTGAATAGTCTTAGTTTCAGCAACCACTTTTCTACCACTACATACTGGACACTTTTTCTTTATTATTTTGCCTGTTCCGTTACAGTTATAGCATTCTGCTTCACGAATTATCGTACCAAAACCAGATTGGGTCATTTTTCTTACTCTACCAGCACCTTCACATTGAGGACAAGTTTTTATGCTAGAAGGATCCTCTGCTCCAGTTCCTTCACATTCATCACAAGGCGTATATCTTTGAATAACCACATCCTTTTTCGAACCAAACATCGCTTCTTCGAAAGTGATCTCTACAAAGTCTTCAATGTCTTGCCCAACCTCTCGACGTGGAGCTGATCTCGACCTACCTCTAGAACCAAAAATGCTCCCAAATCCAAAATCGTCTCCTCCAAACATACCCCCTCCAAATATCGATTTGAGTAATTCGTCAATACCAGGGATTCCTCCTCTCATAAAGCTACTCATATCTACATCAACGCCACTAAAACCATATCTATCGTAGTTACTTCTCTTATTTTCGTCGCTTAATACTTCGTAAGCCTCTTGAAGTTCGATAAACTTTTCTTTAGCCTTAGGATCAGTTTTATTAAGATCTGGATGGAGCTTCCTCGCTAAGCGCCTGTAAGCAAGTTTAATATCGTTTTCACTTGCATTCTTTTCTACTCCAAGTACTTCGTAGTAATCTCGTTTTTTATTCGTACTCATTTTCTAATTGCCACGTTATGATCTCTTATAAGTTTAAATTCTATTAAATAAAATTAATCATGAAATTTATCTTTTTAGGTATTAGCTTATCTATAAAGAGATATATAATCTTTTAAAAAATAAATATTCCAAGAAACAATAAATATAAGAAAAAGAAATAAAATGGGATTATTTTAGTGTATTGTAAGAGACTACTCGTCGGATTCTTCCCAATCTACGTCTACGACGCGTTTTTTGTCTTTATCCTTTTTATCTTTGTCTTTTTTGTATGATGCTCCACCAGCACCAGCACCTCCCATATCACCAGGTGGCACTCCGCCCATTCCTCCAGGAGGCATACCTCCCATTCCACTTGCTGCTTGTTGGGCTTGTTGAGCCGCCTGTTGATAAGTCTGGTCTTGTGCTTGTTGCGAATAAATTCTTTCGGAAAAAGAATGCATAGACTTCTGTAAGTTTTCGACACCTAATTTAATTCTCTGAAGGTCGTCAGTTTTGATGTCCTCTTCAAGAGATTTAAGAGCTGACTCTATCGCAGTCTTCTCATCATCTTCGATTTTATCTTTGTTATCTTCCATTAATTTCCTGGTTTGGTAGATCATCGAATCCGCGTTATTTTTAGCTTCGATTAATTCTTTGATTTTTTTATCTTCTTCTTCAAATTTTTCTGCGTTTCTTACCTTTTCTTCGATTTCTTCAGGTGTTAAGCCTTTAGCCCCTGTAACTGTAATACCTGTTTCTTTACCCGTTCCTAAATCTTTTGCAGTGACGTGAACAATACCATCAGCATCGATTGAGAATTTAACTTCAATCTGTGGAATTCCTCTTGGGGCTGGGGGTATACCAGTAAGATGAAACATTCCTAAAGGAATATTATCTTTAGCCATTGCTCGTTCTCCTTGTAAAACGTTTATAGTAACGGCAGGTTGATTGTCTGCTGCTGTACTAAAAATTTGCTGCTTTTCAGTTGGTATAGTAGAATTTCTTTCAATTAATTTTGTAAATACTCCTCCTAATGTTTCTACTCCTAAAGATAGTGGAGTAACATCTAGTAGTAATAAATCATCAACATCCCCTGCTATAATTCCTCCTTGAATCGCTGCTCCAATAGCAACGCATTCCATAGGATCGACAGAATGTTCTGGTTCTTTGCCAAAGAAGTCCTTAAACCTCTTTTGAACGGATGGCATTCTTGTTGGACCGCCAACTAAAAGTATTTTGTCTATGCTATTTACCGGTATTTTCGCATCGGCAACAGCCCTCTTCATAATAGGATCCAGTCTTCCTAAAGTTGGTTCAATTAGCTGTTCTAGTTTTGATCTTGTAAGTTCTATTTCAATATGAACGGGGTTTCCATCCT
>JAEOSP010000529.1 GCA_016840305.1 Candidatus Hodarchaeota archaeon | reverse complement strand
TACTATCAATTGAGTTGTTGTTGCTCCTGGTAAGATAAACCTTGCATCCTCCTTTGGAATCCCACTATCTACCATCTCTTGGTAAAGATTACCACATTCCTCTAGTTTTTTGTTATATTGTTCAATAAATTGTGAATTTTCAATTGTTTCAGGAATAACAGCTCTGAAATTCTTTGCGTTAACATATCTTTGTGATTGTTGAGAATAACTAGCAATTCTTTTTCTAACTAACTGATGACTCGCAACTCTGCTTAAACCTGATACATAAAAAACATAAATATTATGTTCAAGAATTGAAAGATGTCCATTCTTAACGATTTTACTAAGATATTCTGCAGGTTTTCTTTCTGCATCTTTTCTTATCTCTTCATAATCATGACCACCTGAATAGCAGATTGCAGCTGCCATCTTTGCAATCAAATCCGTTTCTTTGGGATATGAAATCAGCTTTATTTGAATGTATATCACTTCCGACTAGCAATACTCTCAGATGAGAAATGTTAACCATTTGTTGATTCATGTGAGTAGTATATGAGTGAATGTATGACATTCCTTCAGCATTTGTTTTGTTGAATTTGTATAGATTTAATTGAATTATTTTGTAGTTTATTCATTAATCTCAAAGTATTATGTTTTCAGAGTTTTTTCGAACTTTTAGGAATATCTTACTTCATTAATATTATCCATAAAATCATATATTAACTCAAACATCTAATTTTAAACTGATATCTTTTTATATTTGGTTGGCAGATTTCCCTTTCAAAGTCTATAAGTAGGGATTTTAGAACTTCTAATTTTCTCGAGGCTGATGGCCAATTTGCAAGTGTTTATATCGCAAAAAGTTTTTGAATAATGTAGGAGTATAGAGTCATTAGGGTAACCATCGGTACTCTTGATCTTTATAATCACGAGGAAAGAAGATGTCAGAAAGTAAAGACTCTGCACAGAGTGCGAGAAAACTAAAAGAGGGAGTCAAACTAAAAACCAAACCTGCTGTAGTTCCTAAATATAGGAAAATAAAAACAGGAAGGTCAAAGTTACCTATGGCAGCAATGATGCCTAAAGGTATAACAGTATGGAATATAGTTTTTGCTAGTTTATTTCTTGGTCTTCTGGTTGCAACAATAGTTAACTCCTATTTTATTGAATTTCTTCCTATCCCACTACCAGAATTATTTCTAAAGTATCTCGTTCCAGTTGCTTTAATATTAGAAGTCTTTTTAGTTCTGATCGCTTTTGAAGCAAAAGCAATTTCCTTTCCAAAAATACACACTAGACATAGTGTAAAAAGAATCATGGTTGTAGGTTTTATTATAGGTTCATTATTAGTTTCATTCTTTACTCCTTACTTTAATTTAATTGGTAAATATCGCGATGTACCACCAGGTGATATCACACCAATGGATACAAATGAATCATGGTTCAATTCTATATTTACAGGAGATGCACCATTTTACATAGATGGTATTTTAGATTTATTAGATAATATGGATTTAGATCCAGATCTTGATATAGATGTAATAGCATATGTGAATGCTCTAACTGGTACTCTAGGAGATTATCTTTATCGGTGGGATATACGGGAATATTATCAAGAAAGCTCGTGGGATTTCGTTGAAACGAGCGGTGATACTAGATTTGATTTAACAGCTGAAAATCATGATCCGGCAGTTCATCCAGATCCTCCTATTAGTTATGATCAGCTAGAAATAACTCAACTAGTCTACAGTGTTCAAACTGCTCTACTTTCTCAATTAATAACCCCGTGGAGCAATAATTACAATGAACCATTCTTAACAAATGATTTGAATTGGACAGATAATTTGGTTGATGAAAACGGTACCGTATCAGCTGTAGAGGGAACAGTTGATGTAAAATACAATCTCAATGATATGATATCTCTAAAAGCTACAACGGACCAAATTGGATTCTTTGGTAACTTTACCTATCAACCCTATTTTGTTAGTGATGATAATATCACTGATATAATAACTGATTCTATTGATTATTCTAATCCAGCAATTTATGAAAGCTGGTATAATACAACGTTTGCGCGATTCCTACAGAAACCACTCAATTATGAAACAATCTCTCCACTGGTTGCTGCATACGCAGCTACTGCTTCTAACTATGGAAAAGCAAATGGTCATTCAGCATATGAACAGACCAATTATATACTAGAGAAAATTGTATCAGATTTTGGTCTACCAACAGCTGATAATGATGACAACAATGGTCAAGATAGAGCTCAGCTTCTGATAGAAGGTTCTGATTCTTCTGCTTCTGCTTACATAGCACTAGCAATAATGACTTTAAGATTAAATAACATACCTTGTCGTCCGGTAATTGGTTTTGCATTAGGAGATGGGAGTGCGACAAGCAGAACTCTTTCTTTGAGTGACAACCTTTATGCCTGGGTAGAAGCTCTTGTACCAGTAGATGATGGTGCAGGGGGAATAGCTTACAAATGGGGTCAATTCCAAATGGGACCTTATGTTGACCCTGATACTAGCTCATTATATTATTGTGAAAATACTCTTTATTCCTCATTTGATGTAGATATAGCAATACTAGGAGAACCGTTTTTATATCTCCCAGTTCTTCAGCAAGAAATTAGTGGTCAAGATGTCTATATAACCGATTACGCTACAAATTATACCCTAAGAGCAACAATCAATGATGACACTGGTTTAGTAGAGGGAGCAACGGTTAATTATGCAACAGTGACGGCAAGTCAACTGCAAACATATTCTACAAACCCAGCTGCACTGCTGGCTGTAGCAAATAATTTAGGAACGGCTATTACGAACGTGGGAGGAGTAGCGGAACTTTATACGGAATGGAATCCACTTGCATATGATGTTTATAATCCTAGCAACCCAGGTGGAACAGCTTATGTTTTACTAGCATATGTAACATTAGTTTCAACAAATTATACTGGATTTGTTTTAGTACCAACAGGGTATTTATCAGGTGTAAGTATTAACGCTACACAAGAAACTATTCCGAACCCAAGTCCACCTCCTATAGGTGTATTTGATTTATATTTAGTACAAAGAGGAGTTCAATACCAGATTTCAACAGAATTATTCCAATATGATAATCTTACATCTCCTCTCGAAGGTCGTTTAGTTACCTATTATATTTTAGATGAAAATGAGAAAAATGATTTATTACTAGGAACACTGGATCCTGCAACTCTAAGAGTTTTAGGACAAGAATTAACAGATGTAAATGGTAATACAACTATTTACACCTTGCAAGGTTCTACTAGTATCTTCTCAACTTTAACTCCTCAAGTTACTCCTGGTGCAGTTTATTATATAGCAGCTATATTCGGTCAAAATTACACTTTTACAATTA
>JAEOSP010000054.1 GCA_016840305.1 Candidatus Hodarchaeota archaeon | reverse complement strand
TGGTGGGGTGGCAGTACATCCTCGTTTAATCCGTCAAATCTAGATCATGTTTATGCTGCCAAGCACCTGGAATTCAAGCAATTTAAAAACGGTAATAATGGGAAGGTGGATGTCAGTGTGCGCGGATGGGTTGATGAATCAACTGTTGCAGCGCAGGACAAGTGGATCGATAACTATTCGGACCATTCACTTATATATTTTGAAGTGCAGAAAGTATAGGGGGGATTGACTTGACATCTCAGTACTGCTTGAACTTCATTAGGATGGACATAGAAACTGACACATCGCTACTCATCTCGTAAATAAGTGTATGGTAGGAGAATATTGAATGAAATATGAGAATTGCGTTCATGGCAAGCTCTTTATTGCAGAGGTAAAATATTAAGCGTAAGGAAAATTACGAATGATTTATAGGAGGTATTAAATTGGCTAAAAAAGCATTGTTAGTAGGAATTAATAACTACAAAGGTGTAAGTGATTTGAGAGGATGTGTCAATGATGTTCTTGATATGCATTTTTCTCTCCGTAATCTTTTTAATTTTCAAACAAGAGAGATTCGAGTCATCACAGACAGCAGGGCAACCAAAGCAAATATAATGCATCGATTGAAATGGCTAGTGAAAGGTGCTAAGCAAGATGATTTCTTAGTGTTTGATTTCTCTGGCCATGGTTCTCAGATTAGGGATAGGGATGGCGATGAACTCACCGACCATCTTGATGAACTAATCTGCCCCTATGATATGAATTGGGATGGTACCTTCATTACCGACGATGAACTGAATAACATCTTTAAAAATGTTCCTGAGCGTGCCCAATTGGAAGTATTTCTTGATTGTTGCCACTCTGGAACAGGATTGAAAGAGATGGGTTTGGCACCTCCTCCAGAGTTAGCTGCGGAACATCCTACTCTAAATCGTTATTTACCGCCACCTGCAGATATTGATCTCCGTTTTAGTGGGGAAGAAAATGATATAAAATCAAGAGGGTTTATAAAGGGTTTCAAAGAAAGAAGCAGGAATCATCATATTCTCTGGGCTGGATGCATGGCAAATCAGACCTCTGCTGATGCATATATTAATGGTCGTTATCATGGGGCTTTCACTTACCATCTAAACCTTCATTTGAGGCGTAATCCAAAAGTCTCACGCAGGGAATTACTTCGGAAGGTTCAGGCTTCATTGAGGCATGATGGATACTCCCAAATACCCCAGTTGGAAATAGAAACCACAAAAAGGGACCGAGCAATCTTTGTTGACGAGGAAGTTAAATAGGTTAAGAAAACTTGATATACCATTGTAAAAAACTGCGAGGGAAATAGAGAAAATTCCTATTTCATATACAAAACATTACAAATTAAAAACAATAATATAAAATTAATAAATTACATATCGATAAATATTAAATAAAATTGTGGTTAGGTGGCATTTTGCCGAATATATCAGCCAATAAGGCAGATAGAGTTGAAATAGAGGTGCCAGGAAAATTAAACTGGTTTAAACAAGGGACTCCTGAACACCAACGTTGGTGTAACGAGTGGGAGAAATTTCTTAAGTATATTAAAGAAGATAGTAAAGAAGGTAATGAAATAATTAGCGATATACTTGATGGCATTCTTGGATCTGAGGTACCTACAGGAGTTCTTCATGGGATTTCAATTGCGCTTAAAAACATAAAAAAAGGCCGTTCAAAGCGTATAAAGAGAAAAACTTGGAGAAACATCGTAACGCATATACTTCAAAGGACATATACCGATACTAGTGAACATTCTGATGATCTCAAATTTGAGTATCCTCAAATAAACAGGATTTGGAAAGCTTATTGGAAGCACAAAACAGATATTTCTATTGATGATTATGAGTTGCTCTATAGTAATATCGATACTAAACTTCGGGCTGGCAAATTAAGAAACAAAATATTGATCTATCCTGAATTAACTCGTTATACTGATTATAAACTTAGACAATATAAGGCATATTATCACTATTATTATATATTCTTCAAAACAGGTAAGATTATAAAACCTAAAGGTGGTGCTTAAAAATATGAACAAAGATGAAAACATAGAACCTACCATAATTTCCTTTCTAAGTGGTAAAGGCGGTTCAGGTAAAACAACCGCTTCTCTTGCCTTGGGAAAAATTCTCTCAGATATAGGCTTTAAAGTTTTATTGATCGATTTTGATTTAGCAACAAATGGTGCTTCATATTTCTTTTCTCCTCAAATGGCTAGGAGGGAAATGAAGGGCATTATTGAAATATCCGATATGTATAATCAGAAGAATTTAAAAGAATCAAGTATTGATTCTTCTATGTTTATAGATTCTGTTATCAATATTGATACGAATTTTGATTTTATTCCATCAAGATCTAAATTTGGGACACAATTATTCCTAAATCCAGAAATGCACACAAAAGAATTCTTATCAACTAGAATTCTAAAACCACTTATTGCCGAAATAGGAGAGAATTATAATTATATTATCATTGATAATCAAGCTGGTTATTCTTATACTGGAGCTGCTGCAGCGAATATTTCATCTAAGGTTGTTATCGTGGCAGAACCAGACCGCGTTTCAAGTGATGCTATTGATAATCTCATATCCTTAATTGGTAATGACTTACCACGATTTCGTAGGTATCTTTATAATAAGGTAGAAATAAAAGAGGCCGGTGATTATCATAAAAAAGTTAAAATTTACAAAGAAATAAATCGTTTACCACCTTTACCTTTCGACTTTGAAGTAAGGAATGCATTTGGAGCGAGGGAAATCCCAATTGATTTGAATAAACCGACATCCTTCTTAATCGCTATGTTTGCTACAGTTAAAGAAATCATTCCGGAGAATAGGGATTTGTTTGAAAAGTACGAAAATGAAAAAGTGACAATTCTTTTTGACAGGTATCAAAATGAACTAGATATTCTTCTCAAGGAACGTAAATACCTTCAAAAGGAGATTTTACAATATCAAACCTCAAAAGAACAAATAGAATCTCAAAAACGAATTTATAAAAGTCGCCTTCAATTGGCATTATCTGTAATGACTGCTTCTATCTTATTAACAACTACAATCGCCTTAAACTTTATATCTTTTGATGCATTCTCTTTGTATAATATTGTAGGGATAATAGTTTCAATCTATGCTGTTGTTATTGTCTGGATGATTATGAGACGAAATTCAATGATTAAGGAAATGGAGAGATTCGCAACAGATCATAGGGATGAAGAACTTTACATTCGGCAGAAGCTGGATGATAATGAGACTGAGGTGGACCGTTACAGAAATCTCATTGCAACTCAATCAAGAGAATTATTGATTGATTTTTCTGATTAGCCAATTAGTCAAAGTAATTCCAGTAATCGTTCTGATTGATTTAACAATCAAATCACTTAAATGAATGATAATCTCGACATATAAATTGATTACCATACCTTGCATATTATAAACCAGTAAAAGATGTAATGAAGAATGGATAATAGCCAAAGCTAGGAATGTAATTGTTGTAATTTCAAATCACTATTGGAAATCAATTTTAAGCTCCATAAAATTCACTTCTATTTCACTTTTAGCTGAATTAATTGGATATCAGTTCCTTATTATTATATTAGAATCCACTCCAAACTCCCAGCCGTACCTCACCCCGCTATTAGTGAACGCCCTGCAATTTACACCGAAATGGTCTTCAGAGTAGATATCCAGCACGCTATTCTTCAACATAAGGACACCTCACCCCTTCCTTCTCTTTCCTATCCTCTTAGCTCTCTCAAAAATCTTATTTGGTATTGATTTTAAGCTAGGGATTCTTGGTCTCCTAATCTTTCCTTTTTATATAACCGAGATAAGAGCTTCTAATTAGGATACCGTCAATTGTATTTTCACATCATTCGGTCCCGTTCCCCAACTCTACCTCGCAAAATCTTTTTCGGATTTATTCCCTGAGCGTTTTTTCCCCCTTGAGATGGATTGACATCAGATTTTTTTTAATGGCATTAACAATTCACTCATTTATGTTATATATACCTTTCGTACAACTTTGTACGGCTTCATCCCAAAACTAAAAATTGTTTTAAGGTAATGCCCTAAACGGGATGGGAAAAGCTAAAAAGAGAGTTTCCCCCCAAGTAGCCAATAACGTAAATCGGAACCTCGACAACTTAATGATACGA
>JAEOSP010000528.1 GCA_016840305.1 Candidatus Hodarchaeota archaeon | reverse complement strand
GAAATTATCATTTGGTTTTGTTCGTCCAATTTATTTTTATCAAACTTTATTAATCCCTGTGCGAATTCCTCGAAGAGTTCTAGACTTTTCACTAAATGTTCTTTTGTACCTGACTCCAGTTTTTTCTCGTAGCCTTCCTTACCTAAATATGTGGCAAGAGTAGGCTGAAGGTCAAGGAATTCGTCCATCTTTTTATCGACGTACTCTTTAAATCGCTGATTTTCATCCATTTGAAATCACCATTAGTTTAGATTTGTCTTAGATTAACCTTTTTTGCCTCCCTTAAAAGAAAATTGATATCGACAAGAATACAAAACTGATGTGTTTTATGTAATGACTTTACCTATAAATTGGCAATAAGCCATAAAAACACGGAATTTCACCAGTGATTTGACAGAATTTAAAGAAGGTATCCAAGGATAAAAATCTAAAAAAAAATATGATTCACTTCTTATTAAAATATTTCTTTTTGATCAATATTCCAAATCCTATTATAAGCGTTGAGTAAACTGCTATGGCAATAAGCTCCGTAAAAGTTTCAAACATTCCTTGACGTTCAACATCAAGTAAATATGATTCATACTCAGCTTTGGCTTTTTCTTGTATATCCATAGAGAAAAGATCATTAAATGAAATATATTCATCTTCAGTTCTTTTGGTAATTTCTTCCGTAATATTAAATTCAACAACTTCTTCAAACTGATGCCAGTAATATAGATAAGCCATCTTATTTACTGGATCAAATATATTCGAGTAGATAGTATTAACAGATGACCCTTCAGGATGGACTGCATCTAAGATCGATCGAAAAAGATCAATTGAGAGATCTTCTTCACTTTCTAATTCATCAGATAACATAGAGACTGCGGTATCATAACGCCAACAAGGATATTGTCCGCTTTCAGAATATCCTCTATTGAAATTTGTTGAAGCAAGAAATCCGTTATCTTTTACTTTACGAGTAAAGTTAATTTCACCATCTGATCCAGGATGAATAACAACCGCGTCACCTGTTGCATCTGCAAATAGAATTTGGTAAGGCATGGAAAGTCCCCAGCTATACTCTTTAGCCATACTAATAACTTCTGAAACATTGGTACATTTATGCATGAGCAGATCAATAAGAAGCCCGTTGTAGTGTGTTTTACTGTAGTTATAATTCATTTCTTGATCAGGAAGTCCATTTCCATCATAACACAAGCCTTTTTCATTCATACCACCTTGTGAATTACTTGCATAGGTATGACCGAAGTAGAAACCGCCATAATTCTGAAATCCTTCGTGGGGTTGTTCTATGAATACCCACATCGAATAATTGTAAAAGTCCTCATTATTTCCAAAAAGAACAGTATCGTCATAAGAAGCTGTAAAAATAGTACAACTCACTCCAGATTCAATTGTGATAACTGTGATGGTAAGAAGGAGGGCCAATACTAAAATTTTCATTTGTCTTTTGGATATCTTTGCTTGTGCACCCATTTTTTAACACTTACTTTAAATCAAGTTATTAAAAATGAAAACTTACGTCTTCTTTTTAAATTACAGATCGAGGCAAGGTTTAATTCATTATTATATTGGAAAATTTGTAAAAGGATTAAAAACAAGAAATTGTGTCAATTAACAATCACTCCTCTCTTAGACTCGTTTGAGAGTTGCCTTGTTGGGATAACTTAAAAAAAAAGGGATTGTGACACAATTACAAATAGAAAATTTCGTACTTCTGTTAAATGGTTATGATTACCTTGAGAAGATATTTACCTTATATTAAGTTGTTATTCACAAAAGCGGAAAAAATCCAAATTGAAACTATTCCAACAGGATCTGTAGTAGACATCGGAGGAGGAGGCGAAGGTGTAATAGCGCAAATCGGAAAAGAGAAAATTACGGTTATTGAAAAACGTCAAGACGAAATTGAGGAGGCTAAATCGAAATCACCTACATCTGAATGGGTTTTAGCGGATGCAACTAGTCTTGATTATGATTCTGGTAATTTCGACAACGCTACAGCTTTTTTCAGCGGTATGTATATGACTCTTGAAACTTTCGATAATGTTTGCAAGGAGGTTTATCGTGTTTTGAAAAATAATGGAGAGTTTTGGATATGGGATTCAAAAATAGCCGAAAGTAAAGGACTTTTCATAATACGATTATCCATTACCTTGCCAAATGGTAAAAAAGTAAGAACAGCATACGGATCAGGAATTAAGACTTGTAGCTTAGCAGAAATCGAACAAAGTCTTAGAAATGCGAATTTTCAAGTAGAAGTTATTACAAATTATAAAAAATGGTTCTTCCTAAAAGCTAAAAAAACCTAGGATTGCATTCTCTTAAAGACAGTAAAAGTGATGTTTATGTCCTCTGCAACTCGTATACTTCTCTACGGATTAGAAAAAAGTGGAAAATCCACTATAATTGAATCTTTTAACAAAGGTCACTTCAAAACAGGAACCCCTTCTACTGCCCATAAGACTTATGATCTTTCTATTCAAAATAAATTGCATTTCAGTATTATTGAAGTGGGAGGTAGAAAGGAGGTAAGAGGGTTCGTAACAGAATATATGGATTTTACTGATGCAATAATATTTGTTATTGATGGAAGTGATGAGAGTAGCTTCACCCAAGTGAAGAATGAATTTTTTAGAATATTGAATCACCCTCTCTCTTCTGGAAAACCAATGGCTATTCTATTTCATAAAAAAGATATAGCACGGGTACATCCATCCATCATCATAGATGAATTAGATCTTTTAAATAGGTATGATCGTCCTCATAGGGTGTTTTCAACTACAGCTCACGAGCCAAAACGATTCATAGAGGTACTAGCTTGGATTAACAATTGCCTAGTAGAAGGTAGATCACTTTTTCAGGATAAATATTCAAGGCTTCTATCAATCTATATCTTTGACATGTTAGACGAAAAACCACAGGGATTACCTCTTCTAGCAGTGTTAGGACAACTAGAAATCATTTCACGTGCAGGACAAGTGGAATATAACAGAGATAAAACTATTTTGCTTCTTCGTAAGTTACGTGAGAGCGGGGAGCTAGATTTCAATGAGACTACTCAAATTTGGAGCATAACCTCCAAAGGAAAAAAACAATTATCGAATCCGAACCTAGTTAAAGGGACCAAATACGAAAAATTAAGAGCAATCTTAGATGGTGAGGATCAGCAAATAGAGGAAAAAGAGGTTTTAGAAGAATTTGAGCTAGATGAACTCGCTGATATATTCGAGAAATCGACGGAGAAAAAGCGCAAAAATTAACCATTACACCTTTAACCTAAGACTTTTTGAATTTGTATTGATCCATATCAATTATGGGCTTGTAGCCAATTTCTTGATAGATTTTGTTTGATGTAGGATTTGCTAGATCAGTGAAGAGAAAACAATACTTTTTTCCTTCATTTAATATCTTCTGACTAATTTTAGCAACTACTTCTGTTGCATATCCATTATTTCTCTTTTCTGGGGGAGTGTAAACTGCATTTATGGCCTGACCATTTGGAGTAATCCCTGAACTTTTCACCATTGAAACAGGTTTATCATCCACTTTCAATAAATAGAATTTATTCCCCTTTATTGCCTTTTCAATACCTTCAGCTGAATCTGCAACTGCTTCTTCAGGGGTATCAGGAAAACAATCAATAATGAAACCTTTTATCCAATCGGAAATAAGTCCTTTTTCATCAAGTGTTGCAGGTAGGAACATATTTTGACCTATTGTTTTTGGGTTTACCTCTGTTAATTGATATATTCTTTCATGCATACTTAAAATACATTCAATTTTGTTTCTTTTACCCCACAACTGACTAAATCTTAGTGAGCCCTCTTTAAATCCTAAAACTCCTGGAAGAATTGTATTTTTCTTAATTAATTCATCTACAAGAAAATCTATTGTATCCAAATTCTTTGTAAAAGATAGTAACTGATTAAATGGAGGAGTTCTAATTGCTATCAAAGATAAACCGTCATTGTGTGTAATTGAAATTAACTCAGGTGTTTCTTCCTTACTATAATGATGAATATCCTTCCTTAAATTATTTAAAATTCCAAATAATAAGTTATTTTCGGTTTCATGTCGTATTAAAAATGGGGTACATAATCTAAGGAATTCGTTCACATTTTCATGGTATTCTATCTCCATTGGAGGTAATTCCTAGACCGATATTTACATTTAGGTAATTAAATCAAAGATTAATGCTAAATCTGTAATAAGGTGTAATGATAGAGCCAAAGCACCACCTATAGCCATTACTATTTTAAATGCTCTACGTACCTTTCTAGCTTGTTTAGTATTCTTCCACATCGGATCAGGTACTTTGGTTGTGATAGTTTTCGAAATTACTGAACCACCTCTGCGTAATTTCGATGGATTCATGTACAGACCAACAATAATATCGATTAGCATAAATTCTGCACGCATTTTCGAGAAATTACGAATAAGAGACTGTTTTAGTGTAATCTTAGTCAGTTTATTACCTTCCCTATCAGATTCATTACCTATCTTTATGATACAGATTATCTTACCTAACGTAGTTGAGAACTTCCATTCTGCTAATATAAAATAGCAAAAGGATACTATCCAGAAAGAAACGTAAACAAGAAAGTTGAAAAAACGATTATATTCTTCTTCACTCATCTCAGGACCGAAAGCAGTCGCAATCGTTATAAACATTAATCCAATAGACATTATCAAGAAAATTGTGATATAATCAATTAGATAGGCAATTACTCGTTCTTTTAAATACGCATTTTCAAATTTCATAAAAACACCCGAAAAATATTTTCTGCAATATCAGGCATATTCGCAATTTCTCTTGCGATTTCACCAACAATAAGGGAAGCAAGATAGAAAGCTATACCACCAATTGTAAAACCGTATATCCTTATGTTAATTCCTGGCTCCAAAACCGAATTTTCAGGTTTTCTTGCACTATAATAAACTTTCACTATTTTATGAAGGTGGTATTTTTCGATCATATCTTCATAAGCGTGAGGGCCAGTTTCAGAGACGCTTTGGATTCCAAACTTAAATCTATCATTCTTGTACTCCTGTTCATCAACCTTATAAATATATTCGATAACAGGATAGCTTGATACACCCGAAGTAGAAGTTCCTTTTTTTCTTATCTCCGATGTAACAATTTTACCATCAACTGTTTGCCAGTTTCTACTGGCAATAGCCTCAGGATAAAATGGAGTAGAATAAACAAAAAATAATAAACTACCCCATCCTAAAAGCATTGAAACGAAGTTATCAGGGATTATTCGAAGTATTACACCAATAACAAGTAAAACTGTCGATATTAATAGAATATACAGAGTCCGCATGGGAAGAAGCAAGATAATTATCAATTTTAAATATTAATTGATAAATTCAACCGTCTGAATAGGTGAGATCACATAAAAGATCAGACCTATTCATTTGGTTGTTAACCTTGTTTTAATTCTTTTTCTTTGATAACTCTACGTAGTACCTTACCAATCATTGACTGAGGCAACTCTTCACGAAATTCAACTTTTCTAGGTCTTTTATAGCCAGCCATTTTATCTCGACACCATTCGATTATCTCCTCTTCTGTAGCTGTTTCTCCTTCTTTTAAAACGAGATAAGCAGCAACGTACTCACTCGAAGGGTCATCATCTTTAGGTAATCCAATAACTGCTGCCAGTTTAATTTTGGGATGACCGAATAAGATATCCTCTATTTCTCGTGGGTAGGCTTTCAGGCCACCTACAATAATCATATCCTTTTTCCTATCTGTTATCAGAGTATAGCCTTCTTCATCTAAATGCCCTATATCTCCTGTTAAGAAAAACTTCATTCCATCAATTTCTCGAAAAACCTCTGCAGTTGCTTCTGGTTTTTTCCAGTAACCCTTCATCACCTGAGGACCTGCTAAAGCAATCTCACCATCTTCTCCTACTGGTAATTCTTTTGTACCTGTTTCTAAATCTACTATTTTCACATAAGTATCAGAAATTGGGAAACCGACGGAACCAAATTTTCTAGTCAATTTATTTGTAGGATTAAGATGGGTAACAGGAGATGTCTCAGAAAGTCCATAGGCCTCAAATATCGTCCCTCCAGTGATTCTTTCAAAATTTTTCGCTAGTTCTGGCGGTAATGGAGCGGCTCCTGATCCACATCCAAGAACCGATGTTAAATCATATTTATCTGGATCTTGTGAATATATGGAAACAATTGCCGCATAAATTGTCGGCACTGCATGAAGAATAGTGACTTTATGTTCCTGTATTGCCTCAAGTACCACCGATAATGGAGGTTTCCCTTCTCTAGGGTTAGGAATGGGTATTACCTTCGCTGCTTTATATGCACCACCCAACATGGTCAAAGTAAGTCCATAAGAGTGATACCATGGTAAAGCACCGATATAAACCTCTTCCCCATACCGAATCTTCCTTATTGGCGTTCCATCCTCAGGATGAAGCCAGACATATTCATCTAATTGATATATATTAGTTAAAATATTGCTATGTGTCAACATAACGCCCTTAGGTACTCCCGTTGTCCCACCTGTATAAATAACTACAGCTAAATCTTCTTTAGGATTAATTTTAACATCTTTGATTCTTGTTGATTCATAAGAAGCCATTATATCCTTGTAGAAAATAGTTTTATCTTTTTCATAATATGGACTTTTGGGGACTTTCCCAAGAAGCCCTCCGAAAAAACCTTTAAATTTTGGTAAAAAGTCTTTTGCGCTACAAACAATGACTTTTTCTACTTTTGAGCCCTTTATGGCCCTATATGTGTTCGGTGTGAAAACTTCATTGTCAAAGACAAAAACCATAACCGCTTCAGAATCCTTTAATTGGTACTTCAATTCTTGTTCAGTATATGAAGGATTACAAGTTACTGCTGCAGCGCCTGCTTTAAGAATTCCGAAAAAAACTATTGGGTAATGAGGTAGATTGGGTAAGAAGATTGCTACATTATCTCCTTTCTTTACACCATTTTTTATCAGAAAATCAGCAACCTTATTTGCTGCTTCTTCTGTTTCTCTATAGGTTGTAGTCGTACCAGACCATATTGTATATGGTAATTCACCGGCTTTATCTGCTGTGTCCTCTAGTATCTTATAAAGAGGTTCATTTGGATATTCGAGGGTTTTCTTTACATTTTCAGGCCATTTGTGTTTATGCCATAACATTTCTTGCATTTTTTCACCTTCTGAGTAAGTATTAATCGTTTTTAATTTGGGTAGTTACAATGTATTTTAGTATTTTTGAGTAAAATGACTGGTGAAAAAATTGCTTGAATTAATCAGTTTCTTACTTTTTAGTATATAAGACTTCTAAGAGTTCAGTGATTACTAATAAATCCATAAATTGTTATCAGGAGGAAATATAATTCAGCCAAACCAAAAATTAAGTATAACCATAATCCCTCTCCGAGTCGGTCAGAAGGAGTTTCCAATGCAAGTGTGGTTAAGATAATTAAGAATATCCCAAGTATCAAACTAAATACTAAATTAATATAACGGTTCCCAATCGCACTACAACTGAATGAGCAATACACTAGGGGCCCTACGCGACCACTCCAAAAACGACTAATATCTTTACTTCCACAAACACGACAACTTTCCATTAGATTAGTTCCTATAGAAATTAAGGTTTTATGACTTCAAATCATATTTAAAGGTAGAGATAGGAGAACAATGAGATCTGATTGAATTTGGGTCTAATCTCATCTATTGATGGTAACCTACTCCAAGAACCTCTGCTGACGTATCTACGAATATACATTCCATCTTAACTGGCTCAATATTTTTAGAATCGGCCATCCAGTAATAATAGTTTTTGAAGTTAGCAGCAGAAGCAGTTCTTCCTTCTTTATCCATAACAAGAATAGCTAAAGAGCCAGCTCCTGCTTCTAAATCTCGAATAGAGCTTATTGCCCTTTTAGCTGCTTCATCAACAATTACACCCTTTGATAATTCATATACTGCTATTCGAGCTAAGGATAGCCTTATAGCAATCTCTCCCACCCCAACACAAGCTGCTGCACCAAATCGATTATCTGCATAATTCCCAGCGCCTATAATGGGGGAATCTCCAGCTCTTCCTGGTATCTTAAATGACAGACCGCTTGTTGACACACCAGAACAGATATCACCGTGTTTGTCCTTAGCAATAACGTTCACTGTACCATGATTTTCCTTAGAATATTTTTCGTACCATCCCATTAGCTTATTCTCTTTCACTTGTTGCTTGAACGATTTATAATATCTTTTCTTATTTTTCAAGGAATCTTCTGTATCATATTCCTTTTCGACTATACCTTTACCTATTAGAAAGTCCTCATGGATTTCTTGGGCATTTTTAGTAAGAAGATGCTTCTTTTTGAATCCCATGACATCAGCAAATTTGTCTGCTCCATCACCAACAAGCAATACGTGGGGAGAATGCTCCATCACTGATCTAGCTATTGATATAGGGTTTGGATAATTTTTCACACCCGCAACCGCCCCAGCTTTTAATGTATGTCCGTCCATTATTGATGCATCTAATTCCACTTCACCGCACAGATTTGGTAAACCTCCAGAACCCACCGTCCAATCTTCTAAGTTATCTTCCACTCTGATTATTACTTCCTCTACCGCATTTATTGCAGTACCACTCTCTTGGAGTATTTTAGCTCCTTCTGTTATGCCAATATCTGACCTAATCGTTCCTATAATTATAAAATTATCCAAGAATCTCACTTTATTGATAGAGAAAGAATTTAATTTAAGCCAGTTAACTTTAATCATTTTATAAATCTGTCTGGAGTCTTCTTCATCCATTACCCTAGAAAGTACAAAAGATAAGGTTATATTATGATTCGGTTAAATATTTAAAGAATATTAACTACTTACGGATCCAATTTACCCCTCTTTGAAGATGATAAGAGATGAATTCCAAAAATAATCCCTTTTCGTTTTTCCTGCATTTTGCTTTTAATAATTGTAATTACTACCCCCGTTATTGGAACAGTGGCCCTTAATGAGTTCACTAATGATACTAAAAGCCAGAATTTAAAAGTAAAGTTTCCTACCTCCTATAAAAGTGGAGAAATTACTATTTTATATGAAACAATGGATCTTACCGTATCTAAATCAGCATTTAGAATGGAATATACTCTTGGGCAGTTTTTACCAACTATTCGACTCGTTGAAGTTAATTCAATTGAAGAATTGAGCAAAAAAATTGGTGAACCTTCATGGATGAATATCTATTTCTTTCATGACTAAATTTGTCGGACAAAAAAAATTGTTTTTTAGAGTCACGACGGGATGAGTCACGCATCCCCTATCCGGCAGATCAGAACAAGTAAGTTTGCACCAACCTTTAGGACTACTTGAAACAACTCTTTATCTAATATCGCCAACACCAATACCTCTCACTTCTTAGGGATCTTTCTTCTCTTGCCTTTGACGGGTAACTCGTCTAACGTAGTTACAAATGAATAAGACCCAAGGATCAAGTTTTCTT
>JAEOSP010000527.1 GCA_016840305.1 Candidatus Hodarchaeota archaeon | reverse complement strand
TGAATCTACCAGTAGAGCCTTCATCCTTATTCTCAGGTTACCTTTCAAATTATGAAGACAAAGTGGAGATCCTCGGTCTTATGATACCAGTAGTAAAATTCGAAGAAAGAAAACTGACTACCACTAATCTTTTGATTTATACCAGAAGGGATCAGATTATTACAATACACGATGAGTATATGGGTCATTTAAAACTAGAGCAATATTCAGATGTCTTCATGAAAAAGTTGCCAATGCTTGAAAATGAATGGGGCGAGCGGACAACACTACTTTTAGCTAGAATCATAGATGAGATAAGTGAACGTAATTTTAGAATACTAGGTTCCATAATAGAACAAGCTGATTTAATTCAGAACACATTATTAGAATCAGGAGCTCGCGAAGTAAGCTTTGAATTATTCGAAATGAAAAGATCGATGATTACATTTCTAAATGTGACATGGTCAATTCATGATCTAGTCCATTCGTTAAGATATGGAGATGCTGAAATGATATCTGATCGGGAGGAGGTTCTCGCTAAGTTTGAGCCCATTATCTCAGAGCTTGGCAGGGAAGTTTCCGTTGCTCAGCAAATTGCTGATTCTGTTGCAACTACTGTTAACGTTCTTCAGACTGATATATCAAATAAGATGACTACTTTGCTCATATGGCTGACAATTATCGGTACGGCTGTCCTAGTCCCAAATACTCTTGCTACGATATATGGTATTCCTTTCTTACCTTTAAATCAAGCATTACATGGTCCAATGATAGTTTATTCAATTATAGCAACTACTATCATATCCACTCTCGTTGCATATTGGTATGTATGGAGATGGGCCAAAAGACCTAGGTTAAGACGTCTTATTAGATTAAGAAGGAAAGCCAAAAAACCTAGCTAAGTGCAGTTAGAGCTGTTAATAAAATTGAAAATACAATCATGGAGATAACACCTATTTTTGTTAAATAAATCGATTTATCAATAGCAGTAGAAAAATCGTTTATTAACTTTCCCCCAATGACTTTTTGAGTCGAATCGAGTTTTTTAACTTGATAGTTAGTCTTTGTTATATCTTCAATAGAGTTATTGATTAATTTCTCCAAAGCATGTTGGAGTAGGTCTAATTCTGTTCTTTCTCCTAATGCAATGTATCCTTTTCTGTTTAAAATCCTCCCAGCAGTTATATGAGTGTCTGTAGTACAAATTTCAACTATTGAAGTTCTAGTATTCTGTAGTTTTTCAATTAGTTTTTCCCTTAATCCTATGATTATATTATTTGAATCGAAGCTTATAATACTGAAATAATTATCGGATATTTCTATCGTAATAACACCAAATCCAGCTGGACTAATATCTTGCCCAAAATCTACCTCCAAATTCGAAGAGTGGGCGAATCCAATTTTAAATTCATATTGTTTAAGCTTCACTACTTCCTTCAAAGCTTTTTCTCCTGCAGTAATTAAATCTTCAAGATCATTATCACTTACATGCGAACCTTGTGAATTATGTGCATCCACGATAATCACTTCACGACCCATTTCTATAGATGTTTTCTCTATCTTTTGCTTTAAAATCGATGGAAAATCTTCCATTCCATATGGAGAAAGAGTAAGCATCATAAAAGTTGTTTTTCCGAAAGCAATACACGAAGCTGTAGCTTTTCCTTTCTTGGCAATATAAGGAATACTGCAGGTTTTTCCTGAATCGATTGTATTAAATTGATTGAATTTGGATAAATAATTTGTAACTTGA
This sequence comes from Candidatus Hodarchaeota archaeon, assembly GCA_016840305.1. The sequence continues at coordinate 643 of JAEOSP010000527.1, read as the reverse complement.
TTTTTTGATGGCAGATTGAGCTCATGGTTAGAGATTCCATGAAAAACAAAAGAGGAGATTTTTTTTTCGGTAAACCATTCGCTAATTTGCATAGGTAAATTACAACTTCCGATAGGATAAAAAGGGCCAGGATGTACTTCGGGTATTACGAGATTTATTGTTTTTTTACCCATATTGAATTCAAGAACTTTTGTACTAACATCCCTTTCTATACTAATTTTTTCCATCATTTCTTCTAATTCTTTTGGATCTTCGGCAGCCCAACCTAACAAAAAAGCTCGAAAAAGACCTAAACTTCCTCCCATATCTTTTGCTTGTCTATTAATTATTATCATAAATAATATAGATACCATTACAATAAATACTCCCCCAATAATAGGAGTTATTAAAGCAGTCATAAAAGCCACATTAAGAGAAGAGTGAATTAATAAAATAGTTAAAAGAACTGGTTGTAACAAAATAACGAAGGATTTAGTTGGAATATTTCCCGAAAATAATGAGCCATATATTAATGATCTGAAAGCTATTACGATAAAAAACCCTATAAAAAAAATGGAGATGTTATTCCAAAAAAAACTTAAAATATAAGAAAAAATAAGTCCTAGTAAAAGGATTAGTATCCATAAAGTATTTGAAAAAAAAG
>JAEOSP010000526.1 GCA_016840305.1 Candidatus Hodarchaeota archaeon | reverse complement strand
GTTGTCGCACCAGCAACTGGATACACTTGGTATTTTAATAGCGTTCAGGTAGGAGCAAGTAGAGATTGGACCTATCAATTCTTTGATCCTATTGTAGGAACGGTTTATACTGATATGACAAGTATGGCGTTCATGGGAACCGCATACAGAACTAACAGTACGGACTTTTCTTCATACCCAACAATCTGGCAGACTTTGTCTACCGTACCAGCCGAAACACACGTCCCAGGTGTTTGTAGTTTGCCAGTACAACAGTTGGTAATTAATGCTGCCCCAGAGTTCCCAACGTGTGACGATTATGAACCAGTCACACCAACAGGAATTCGTGCAAGTACGACTCTAAATCCAGTTGTTACAAGTTATGAATTATTAATGGAACGAATCAAGATGCAAATTGGTTGGCCAATGACAAACATTGAGATTTGTGATGATCAGATTTACGATTTTATCAATCAGGCGTGTGAATGGTATTCGAAATATGCTGGATTCACAGAAGAATTTTTGGTATTCGATTCTAGTGTGTATCAGTGTGGTTATGGAATGAAGATTGACCATATTCTAAACCAGATTGCAGACTTTTACTGTCCTTATACAGCCGCTGGCCCTATGGTATCAGGACAGTATGTTGATTGTGACTTGAACAACTACAGAAAAGTTACAGGAATATTTTCTTGTGATCCCGCTGGTGGTCATGGTTATAGTTCAGAGATTTTATTCAATATGGATTATCTATTTGCTCAACAGGCATACTTTGGAGCTATGATGGGCGGAATGGGTTATGATGTAACTACATGGCATCTTCTTAAAGAGTGGATGGATTTAAGAAAGAAGATGTTTGCAACAGATATTTACGTTAACTTCAATCCAGCCACACAAATAATGAAACTAACACCAGAACCTCATGTGAAGTCTGGTAGAGGCAGGTTTGTTGGTGTTATTGGTTGTCGAATGGAAGCTTCCGTAAGAGAATTGGTACAAGAGCGTTGGGTACAACGATACGCACTGGCATTGACAAAGATAGCATTGGCACATATTCGTGGTAAATTTGGTGGTGTTATTCTGTTTGGTGGCGGTCAAGTAAACCCAACAGATTTGATGACCCAAGGGCTTCAAGAAAAAGAAATACTAGAGAAGGAATTGATGGACGGATTCGGAGAGGCCGAACCACCATTATTCTTCATTGAGTAGTATTAAATTTCCTATTTGATTTTTAAAGTATCCCCAGTAAGTAATCCAAAGGAGCGTTATAAATGGATAGTGACAAAATTATAGTAGTTAGTGGTGAACCCCGTTCTGGAACCTCAATGATGATGCAAACAATGGAGGCACTAGGTCTTGATTTTGCAGGAGAAGAGTTTCCACAAGAAGCTAAAATTGAGAAAATTCTTGAAAGAATAGAAGACGAAGACAAGAAAGAAGAAGTAAAGAAAAACGCAGAAGTAAACTTGAAACATGCTAGGAAGATGAATCCACATGGGTTTTATGAAATTCCTGGTGTTGTTGTACAGGGTATTCGTCATATGCGTGATGAATATAAAGGAAAGGTAATAAAAATTATTACCAATGGAGTGTATGAAAGAGAAACACCAAACGGTCAAATTATAGGTACTCCTTCTAAATATATTGATAAAATGGTAATGTGTCTTCGTGATCCACGTCATATTGCCATATCACAGAAAGATCTTACCGATGGGGTTGAAGTCGCTGGAGTAGACGAAAACGGAATTGATCAATGGATTAACGCACCAAAACCTATTTCTCCAAAACGATATATTCAAAGTATGGGCCATTTTATAATGTGGGTTGCCGAAAATCGTAATCTTGATGATAAAATTCTTACTGTAGATTTTGAAGAGATGCATAATGATAAACCAATAGAAAAAATTGCTGCTCATTTAGGTCTTACACCAACCGAAGAACAACTTCAAGCGGCTAGAGATAATATCGATCCCTTGTTAAAACGCTCAACTGAATTTGACGGATGGGGTGATAATGATATTGAAGGTGCATTAGCTGAAGAAATTTACGATGCTCTTAAAAAATGGGATATCGATAAATTTGGTGGTCTTGGTGCCCAAATCGAAGAAATGATACGAAATGATGCATTGGAAGACGTTCGTTGGGTAGATACAGAGTTTGATACATGGGTAACTATTCCTCCTGTTTTATATAGAAAGGGTTTAGATAAAATCACACCAATACAAGATGTTCTAAACCCCAAGATTTCTTGTAAGTATTATTCTGAAGATGAAAAGAATACATATACTATAAAACGACCTATTGATATTGGAGATTTAGAACGCCCCATGGTTAACTGTAAGAGAGATTGTAACCTATATACTTGTGAGTATTGTAAGCATTGCTGGCAACGTGGATCTTTTCACGATGGTGTTGAGTATGAAGGACAAAGACATCGTGGTGAAAATGGTTTGCTAGAGTTGACAGATAACGAAAAAGAACATAAGGATGCCTAACTTCCTTCATATTTATATTAAGTTTTTGGTAAATAATTAAAATAGTATAGTACATAAAAATTTAATACTAAGAATATGTGTAAAGGAGAGTAATTATGGCATTAGTAGGATTTCCAGAATATATAAAGGTAACATTAGGACAAATGTTTCAAGGAGCCGGTGCGAACGATTTAAACCAAGGAGATGAAATAGTTCTCCAACAAATTGGGGCCACAGATGTATGGTCTGAAGATGGTACAGCAGTCGCATCAGTAACTAATAGAATAAAGGTATCATTTACTAGTACCACATCATATGCTAAGGCCTGGGCATTTATAGCGCAAGCAGGAACCACATTTGGGGCACACCAAGACTTGGGATATCTTAAATTGGCATTTGCTGGTGCTGGTGCTTTAGGTGACTATAATTTTGGTAAACTTTGGTCAAAAAATTATGGCGGTGGCGCTAATAAGTTTACAATAGCTATTTCTAGTGGTAACTCGGCGGGTTTTGTGG
>JAEOSP010000525.1 GCA_016840305.1 Candidatus Hodarchaeota archaeon | reverse complement strand
TTCACCCTTTTCCTAGCAGCGAAACACCCTACGGAGGGCACATTCATTGCACCAGCAACAAAAAGAGGTGTCCAATCTCTAAGAAAACGCTTAGTTTTTCCACCCGCTACCTTGACAAGCTCTCTTTCAACAAAGGCCCATTTTTCTTTTTCCGTCATATTAGCAGACAAGGTGCTAATACACAGCCCTCCTACCAGTACACATGCAAAAAATCGTCGAAGTCTTTTTTTAGTAATTATGAACATAAGATCCTCCTCCATAAGATTACCCCTCAAAATATAGAACCAAAAACTATGTTCGTATCATATAAGATAAAAATTAGAAAAGCAAAGGCCTATGCGACGATGAAAAATGGCCGCAAAGCGGGGAAAGAAAAAAGGCGTTTGAAGAGATGGGTTAATAATTATTACAGATTCTGCTCATTACCTATTGCATTACCGTAAGAACGCCCCATCTTCAACAATGTATTAATATCAAGATCTATTTTTAAGGTTCTAATCTTAAGGTTAGGATCAACTAATAAAGCTTTTGACCATCGATGATGCCCATCAAGGATATATCCTTCTCTTGACACTATAATTGTCATTTCAAGACTTTCTGATCCTTCCTTAGGAAGACCCCAGCGAACAATATCATTATTTATCACCTCAAGCCAAATCTGAGACTGAACAGGAAGAAGATCTTTAACGGCAATGTACTCTATCCTAGCAAAAACCTTATCATCATCTATGGCCCCATCTTCTTTACCCAACTTAAGCCAAAGACGCCCCCTCTCATCAGCCTTCAGATCTTTCGGAAAATAAATAAATTCACCGGTCTTAGGTTTTTTTTCGTGCTTATCAGAATAAGGAGGTAAAACATCAATAAAGCCATTCGTTATTTTTCTTTGAAACTCAGGAATATCATCCGAATTAATAACAGGCATATCTATACGAGGAATGTCTTTAGCTGCTTTACACTTTTCTTGAAGCAAAGCATAGTTCTTATCAAAATTAGGAAAAAACTTTCCAAATATAAAATCTTTTGTAAATTTTTTCGCAGAATTCAACGGAAATACTGCAACATTACGGGTCCTAGCCGTTTCTAGTGCAGTAACAATGCTTACTGTGCTACAAATAATGGCAAATACTGGTAATACATTAAGATATCTTCTCTTCACTTCACTACCCTCCCCATGAACACAAAAAACCTATTTTACCCCTTTACACTCTTAGGATATCACTGGGCAACCCGTTGAAGCAACAATATCAATGTTTTGCAACGCTCTAGAAAGCAATCATCGAGAAAAGTGCCCTTAGTGGCCTGGCCTTAAAACTCAGCTTGACAAAAAAAAGAAACCTAATAAACTTCTAGTCAGTTTTGTAATATGTTTTATATTTTAAACAACACGGGGGAAAGATGAACAATCTATACAAAGCATCGCTACTGGCTTTTGTCTCGGTCCTCGCTTTTAATGCAATATCTATCACAACATGTTCTGCCATGAAGAACCTAAAAGAAGAGAGACGTAAAGATTTTTATGAGGATACTTTTCTCCTCATCTGTAAATACGCAGTAGCCGGTGATGTAAAATCGCTAAAGATAATAGGGGAGGAAGTACAATTCTCAAGCGATTTTTACCTCCAGAAAAACATTTCACGTCCTTCCTATGAACTCGGTTGTAAATTCCGCACAGATGATGACGATTATGATTTTGATTATGTTCACCCAAGAGACTTGTGGGGAACGCTCGAATACGTTTCAAAAAAGGGCAAGATCGAAACTATGAAAGCATTCTTTCCGATAGTAGAAAAAATACTCATACAAGTGGAAAATCATGAGGGGACATCTTCTAACGTAGAGAAAAGTACCTTGAAGAACTATCCTGTGAAAGCGGTCTTAAACTATTCTGAAAAACTTGAAAAATGCATAGAAATCGCTAAACAAAACAAAAATAACGAAATCGCAGTGTTTTTATTTACAAAACTTTCTGAGATCTAAAATATAAAATAACGAGCAAGAACTCCGTTTCGCTTTT
>JAEOSP010000524.1 GCA_016840305.1 Candidatus Hodarchaeota archaeon | reverse complement strand
TTAATTTTAAAATATCTACTGATCACGGGATTAATATTACCTTTAATTATCATTTTTTTCTTTTCTTTATCTGAAGAGGAAATTCTGTTAGATTCAATATCAGTATCTCGTAAAGTATCCCGTAAGAAGACAGAGGTAAAAGGAGATCTAATAGAAGTCACCTTAACAATAAAAAATGAAGGAAAAAGAATACCCATACTTGAAATCACTGATGATATTCCCATCGGATGTACAGTTGAAGTTGGATCCAATAATTGGTTATTAGGGCTAAATGATGGTGAGGAAGTAACCTTAACTTATTCAATTATGTGTTATGTACGAGGAAGGTACAGTATTGGGCCCATTCGGCTGCGTGCCTCGGATATGTTTCACCTGTATTCGAACTTCAGAGAATTACAAGTTCTTAGTTTGATAACAGTTGTACCTGCACTAATTAAAATACGACACCTGCCCGTTTTTAGGCATCGATTGTTACCAGAGACTGGCAGTATCCCAAGTTTAGTTTATAAGGGCAGGGATTTTGATTTTCAAGGAGTACGAGATTATCAATTGGGAGATGAATTCAGGGTAATTAATTGGCGAGTTACAGCGAAATTTAATCAACTTGCTACTAATGAATACTCATTAGATCAAGCTGCTCGTGTTTTCATTGTATTTGATCATACTTCATCAGCACATAGAGTTCTGGAAGAAGGAGTAACAGCAGCCTTGGGTGCATCCGAATACCTTATTTCTCAGCGAAATAAGGTTGGGTTCTTTGCTGTAGGAGAATTCATACATAAAATTCCCCCTACAACTGGGAAACGACAACTTTTACGTATTAACGAATATTTGATTGATACTCAGAGTTCTTATCCATCGCATGATTCTGTATTCAAATTTAGATTGGAAAAACAGGTAAACAAATCGATCCCTCCCTTTTCACAGGTAATTTTTATTAGCCCACTTTATAATCTGTTTATGGCAGATTTTTTACGTCAGTTAGTTAAAGCAGGACACGATGTAATCCATATTTTACCTTGTCTTAAGGATTCAAATGAATTCAACCCACATGAACCAGTAGCATCAAAAATTGCTAATTCCATGCTTATATTGGAACGGAAATTTATTCTTTCAAGAATCACGAATCTTGGATTACTACAAATTCACTGGTTCCCTAATGGTCCAAAGTTTGAAGCGTTAAAGATCAGGAGGACAAGGTGAAATAGATGAACATGACACCCAATAGATTAAGCCAGTTAGGAATATATATCCTGTTAATGAGACTCGTCATGCTTTTCATCTTCATATTTTTTTCCTTAATTCCATTCGTTTCCACTATTGATATTCTGTCACTTCATTTTTTCTCAAATAATCCATTTCTCTATCTTTTGGTAATAACATTAACGATTATATTGAGTATTGTCACAATCATCAGCATTTATACCCTTAATCTTGGTTTAAGGTGGATTACTACAATTATTTTTTCGACTGGAATAATTCTCAACTTCGATGATCCCTATTTTCTTACTTTTGGAGTTGTATTATGCTGGTTATTTTACGAGTTCTGGTTCATTTTCGCACGATTTCTTCAATTGGATAAGGAATATTCTTCCTACAAACAGGGAAGTTTTGAGAGAAAACGACTCAGTCTTAATCTACGTAATCAGGTGATTTCGTTTTTAATAATTGGTTGGATAACTATTTCCCTGTCATGGATAGTTATGTATCTTTCTACAAATTACTACTTCGAATTAGGGAGGAACTTTGGAACTCTCGGAATTGCAACATCATTTACGATGATAACACTGGTATATCTTACCCAAAGGTACGTTTTCAAACAACCCCCACATGTTGAAATTGAGAATTAATGTCCTAATTCCCCAAATATACGAAATATACTTGAAGCGAGATGGGGAACCATTTTTCTTAGACAAGAATAAATTCACTGAGCTATTATTTAGAGCGGCTTATAAGTAATGTTTAACACAACCCCTAGTAGATAAAGACGTTCAACGACTGCATTTGAAGGAATAAACATATAAATTCCCTAGAAATACGACAATTTATAATTCATTTCTTAGAGGGTATTCTAAAGGGGAAGTAACAATAAGAAATCCAGTTATAAGTATCTGAAAAACGAATCAAAAATCATGTTATTATTAGAGGGTAAATTGTGCCATTGTATAAAATCTGTTTACTCGGTGATGGTGGAGTAGGAAAGACATCACTTCGTGAACGATTTCTTGGAAAAGGATTCCAAAGCGGATATATCTTGACCATTGGGGCAGATTTTGCGGTTCAAAACCTTCCTATTGATGGAGTTCAATATAAATTTCAGATTTGGGACTTAGCAGGTCAACAACGGTTTTCAGCTGTTAGAGCGTTATACTACAAAGGATCACACGGAGCAATTTTAGTTTTTGATCAAACTCGCATCGATTCTCTTTACAATCTCGAGAAATGGAGGGATGAGCTTTTTGCAAATGTAGGGAGAGAAGTACCCTATCTTATTCTTGGTAATAAAAGTGATCTACCAGAAGCAATCGAGCAAAGTGATGTGGATAAATTTGTCAAAAAAATGCAATCCGAGATTACGGATATCCCCTTCGACATTAAATTCCTGAAAACTTCAGCTAAAACAGGACTGAATGTCACGGAAGCTTTTGAGGAATTAGGTATGTCAATCAAAGATTATATAGAGAAATATAAGGAATTGAATATCGTATAAAGAGAGTTAATTAATTCCTACTCCCAACATTGAAACAAAGGATACAATATCGTTTGGAGTATGAAAGATCTGGAATTCACTTTCCAATTTCTGAGAGTTAAGTTGATCAACTTTTCTAATTTGAACCTCTAGTTCCTCATTAACACTAAAATAATCAGGATATTTTTGGACACAGTGTTGACAACCCACACACTTTTCTGATGAAAATTTCAAATGAGATGGTGAACTTATCTCTAGAGCCCCAAAAGCACAAACATCGATACTAATACTTTCTTTTCGTAGAGGTTTTTTCTGACGAACTGGAAGTGTTGTCAGAATTGAATCCGAACTGCGATCAGTTGGAAATATACCTATCAGCTGATTCGCTTTTTTCCCTGAAGACAAGATATTAACAATCAATGTATCAGCAATTCCGTGAGTAAGTTTAGCTACGGAATTCGCTGTTAATGGGCTAGCAATAATACATTTGACTTTTTGGTTTGCAAGCCAAATTCCAAGGGAGAACGCTTGGTCTTGAGGAAACACGTTGTAAGGGATATTTGCTTTTTCAAGAAGAATCCGTATGTTATTTTGTAAACCTCCTTGGCTTTCAAAAAGAAAAAGAGCATTATCATTTTTCGATTTTAGTTTAGTGAGTTTCCAAAAAAAACCATAGCGATTCTGTACAACAGCTCCGGCATTCGAAAAAATTGCCAGAACTGGATGACCCTCCAAATATAGTTTTGAAAATACTTTATAGTTCTCATCAAAAAAATCTCCCCCTCCTGTTAAGCACCATACGATTAAATTATCTCGGTGATTTGAGATAAATGAAGCTAGGTCCAATTTATCGATTTGTGGTTTCTCTTTATCTGTAATTTTCAGTATAATGACTAACCTGTCTCCTTAATAGAGTCAATTTCGCAGTCATCTCCGAGCTTAACTTTCTTTCCGCTAACCGATTTTGCTTTTACACCTTCAAGATACACTTCACCTGAACTTTGGATGTTTTCTACTGTAAGAGAACCTCTACTTGAACCTTGTTCAATATAAACATCTCCGCCACATACTAGATCTCCCTTTATTCTAGATTTACCATTTAGTTCTGACGAAAATGATTCATCACAATTTACAGATCCAAATAATTCATATGCACCAGAAAGGTCAGCCTCGTTGCAAAAAACGTCTCCATCAACTTTTATAGAACCACTGGAGATAAAAGAGGCTTGATGAGCTAATAACGATCCTTCTATCTTTCCAGAACCGGATACAGTAAGATTTGAATGTACTGAAAGTGGACCCTCAACTTTGAAGGATCCTGATGTTTTGAAAATGGATACTTCAAGAGGACCTCCAACTTCTACTGATCCTGAGACTTTTAGCTCCTCTGCAACAAGATCACCTGGCAATACACCTGAACCTGAGATTTTTATCTCCTCTTCAGATATTTTCCCTGAACCTGAGATTTTTATCGTTCCACCTTTCCATCCTTCAACTCTGCCTGAACCTGAGATTGAAATATAAGAATCTGTGACCTTTCCTGAACCTGAAATTGATACATATGATAAGTTTCGAAATAAACTGTTTTCTTTTACGAGTTTGATCTCCTCATTAAGTCGCTGTTCATATTTTTCCTTCAAAGAGTGATGCTCTTCCTCAGTTATTTCTTCAGCTTTTAAGCGTATGTCCAATGCTCTTATTAGGGTTTTCAAATCACTTATTTCTTTATTTGACATGATATATCACCTATTTCATTAGTTCCCCAAGTTTTTTCTTGAATACAGCAGATCATACGTTTAATCACTGTATTTCTGTGTACCTGAACATTAATACTCCTTATAGATCAAAGTATTATATAATATTCTAATAAAGCAAGTTTAGAGGCAAAACTGTTCAGTTTATACAATAAACCCATGGGTTAAACCTCCCTTAGCTTTATTAATTCAAACAAATTATAGAATTTACTAAGTATTTTTGGAAGAAAGGACAATTTGGTAAAAGAAGGGAAGAAATCTTACAGAAGATGAACTTGATACACCATTCATCTTGAGGATGGTCTAATTGGCTGACAAATTCGATGTACGTATTGGAGAACTCTTGAAACTTCTTGCAGATCCTACTAGAAGAAAGATTATTGATCTCATCACTCAAGAACCAACAAATCCTCAAGAGATTGCAGATAAGTTAAATATTTCTCGTCCAGCAGTTGAGAAACATCTGAAGCTTCTAGGTACCCAATATATCTGTGAACGATCCGTAGAACCATTTCCATCACCTCATTATGTGTACTACATGTCAGGGCCAAGTTTAGAACTACATGACGCAATCACAACTGCTATGATTCTATACTTTCAATCAATGGATGGGATTGTGAATGCTGAGATTGAAGAATTAGAAAGAAAATTCATATTAAAGGGGATCAGCCGCAAAGAGTACGAATCACGGATAAATTCGTTAAAACTTAAGCAAAAAGATCTAGCTGATCTTCAATTAACACGAATATGGGTAGAGGAAGCGAAAAGAATGATTGCTGAACATGATGATAATGATGATTCACCGAATGTGAAGAATCTCGATTAACTGTCGCATCGGACGAGTTATTTCTGTTCGATAAATTCGAAAGTTTATCTGTTGGAGTTCTGTTTTTTCTAAATGGGAGGGTGAATTCACTTCGATAATATCAACAAATCGACGATACAACTTCAGACATGCAATATTAACTTCTAATGGGTATTCAAGAGCAACTTGGTCTTCATTAAGCCGAACATTAACCGTACCAAGATACATTTTTGCAGAGGAGGATATTGCATCAGAAATCATTAGAACCAGTTCTCCTGTATCTGTCAATCTTGGAATTGGGGATTTAAAACGTGAGGCAGGATCTTGTCCTCCGAGAACTGGACGGTAATTTGAATCAAGAGGAATTAAAATTTCGTCTTGTTCTATGCCTCGTTCTGTTCGATGACCATTAAGTTCTATCGAAATATCAGAATTAATAATTTCGACCTTTGTTTTTTCCAGATTTGTTAAAGCATGTTCACGTGGATGTGGTGAAGGATACAGGAAATTTGCTTGTTTTAATAGGACCTCTGTAACCCACAATTTTTCTTGAAAAACTATGGATAAATTCATTGTTGCTGGATCTAAGAGAAAAATCAGTTCTGGGCTTTTCATTGAGCAAATTGCAGCAAGACTCGTAGTTCTTCTACTCCCTACTTTATCTATAAGAGTATGAAGAACTGAAGGAACAATGATCTTATCTTGATATTGTATTTCATATTGCTCATCAATCAATAGAGGATCTTTTGCAGGAACAGAATAAGCATGGTGGATCCATACATCTCCTTTCACCCCTAATTGTAATTCCAAGCTTTCTAATAAGGATTTACGCCCAGGGAAAGAAAAATCATCAGAAGATGAGGGAAAGATATTGGTAATATATTTATCAGATTGATGATCTTTCATCCTAAGTGTTTACCAATCTTTGGGTTAAAAAAACTTACCAAGTGGGGATTCAAACTAGATCGAACTGAAAAAAAGAAAATTAGCTTTAATACTTTATAACTTGAATTGGTACAAATCGTGCGGCGAATTTTCCAAGTTCTAATCTATCTACAATCGGTAAAACTTCGAATTGGCTCCTATAACCATATTCCAAGGCATCCACATCCTGTATAATCATACGACTCTCTACTGGAGCTTGAGAAAGCTCATAATAAAACTCATTCTTATGTATAACTATGCTTGCTTTATCAAATGGATAGATTAGCTTATATCCTCCACCATGAGGTAGAATATTAATTTTATCAAGGATAGATGTATGAGCATTATCTTCTGCCTGTTGGAGTTGTTTTCCTGTCCATTGTATCTGTTTTATGTTCGGTAGACCTTCATATAAGTAAATAAAAGAATAGGCATTAAACCCAATCGGAAAAAGTGGAAGAGAATTATCACCAGTTTTATTGAGGGTGTTATATAGACCAAGACGCATGGTAAAAAAGTTATTTTCCTTGAAATACCCTTGATGAGTAGGGTTTGAAATACAAGTGAAATTTTTTTCCCCAAACAATTTTTCAGCTATCGAGGTGCGCTTTTGTTTTGAATATTCCTCCACGCGTTGAAAATACTCTAAATAATCATCTCTTGATTGATCTATCAACCCTTCCACCATCCCAAATGGTGTATTTACTTTAACAAATTCATCTTCTTTCCAATAGCTAAGCATCTGTTTCTCGGTCTGTTGGGATGAATGAATAAGTGCATAAATTCCTTCAGGAAGGAATTTGGAGTAACTAGATAAGCTTTTGAATGAAGAATCAATTCTTAATATATCAATAAAGTGATTCGACTTCCATACATCCCATTTTCCTTTTTTATCACCCACAGGAACTCCATCATGCTTTAGATTCGTTAACCGATCCATTAGAAGGGATAAAGCGGGTAAATCTTCAATGTGATAAAGACCAAATCCACAACCATTTGGATGCAATAAACTTGGAAAAATATACTCTTTTGTCACTACAGCACAACCATAACCAACGCCTGCATTGAAACGAGTTTTATTTCTAGTAATACTCCCATCTGGACCGAAAACGACAAGCACTTCACTTGGATCAGATTCTACTGCTTGAAGAAATGATTTGATTTTAGCTAAACCAATACTCATTACCTCTTTCGCTAATTGACATGTTAAATCATTCGTAGACCAGGAATATATCTCAGCTCTTGCTTTTTGAATAAATTCTTTTTTTAGATCAGTATTCATCAATACTCACTCAAAATTAACTGTGTAGTACTAATAAGTGTGAAAAATAGATATCTAAATATCAAATTTAATTTTTCGAGTAAGATGTACCTGTATGAATATAAGCATTATTATTTTTGAAATAAATAGAAAACGTGGGGTAAGATAAGAATGAAAATTCATTAATATCCTTGGGCTTGACCATCCTTCCTAGGATCTGATCCCCCGATAAAACTACCATGAGAAGTACGTTGTATAATCTGGCCCCCACCAAAATTGATACCAACAGAGTCTACAATTTTGTGCCCTCTCTTTCGTAATTTTCTTTTTACATCTATATTCACTGGCTCTTCAATTGCCATGATATTAGATAATTGTTCATGGTGAAAACGAGGGGTATCTATCGCATCTTGAGGATTCATACCATGTAATACAAGATTCAGGAAGACTTGAGCTTGTCCTTGGGGTTGATGATGTCCTCCCATGACACCAAAACTATATAATAGTTCATCAGTTGATGGAGAAGTAACCATAGCTGGAATTATGGTGTGATACGGTTTTTTTCGCGGTTCATATTGATTTGGATGCCCTTTTTCTAAAGTAAATCCCCCACCGCGATTTTGGAAGGTAATACCCGTTTCTGGATCAACAATTCCAGAACCGAATCCGTAAAAAAGCGAGTTGATGAAAGAAATCGCAAATCCATCCTTATCTATCGCTGTTAAATAAACGGTATCATTACCCATATCCAGAATCTTGGGTAAGTGAGAAATAGCTACACGAGGATTAATTTGGCTTGCTCTAATTTGAGCATAGGAATCATTAAGAAATTCTGCTACATCAACTTTCATTGAATTAGGATCTGATAAATAAGCATATGCATCTGAAAAAGCAAGTTTTTTAGCCTCTATCAAGCAATGTAGATAATCGACTGAATTCAAGGGATATCGTGCAATATCATATTCTTCAGCGATTGCTAAAATTTGTATTGTTACCAATCCTTGTCCATTAGGACCATGTTCCCAGAGAGTATGGTCGTAAATATCCTGAGATATTGGTTGAGTCCATTCTGCAGAAAAATCATTCAAATCAGAGGAATCTATTCGACTACCTTCCTCTTGTAGGAACTCTATAATTCTCTTTGAAATCTCACCCTTATAAAAAGCATCTGTTCCTTCAATAGCAATGATTTCGAACGTCTTTGTTAAAGATTTTTGTTTAAAAATCTCACCCTCTCTTGGTGCCCGTTCTTTATCAATTAAGTAATTCTGTCTTGCTCCTTCATGTCGTAACAATTTTGGGACTAATTCATTCCAGACTTGAGCAATAACAGGACTCACGGGAAATCCGAATTTAGCATAGTTAATTGCTGGTTGTAGAATATCCTCCCAATCTAAAACGCCATACTTGCTATGCATCATTGACCACATACTTAATGCGCCTGGAACCGTGATTGGAAGAACTCCAGTTAGTGGAATTTTCTTTAATCCTTCCTCGTTCACTAAATGATCATATGTAAGATCCTTGAATGAATAACCCGATCCGTTAATAGCAACTGGCTTTTTTTCTCCTGGAATATGTAGTAGTGCAAAAGCATCACCACCAATACCTGTGGAAAATGGTTCGACTACATTTAGAACAGTTGCTGCTGCAATAACAGCATCACAAGCATTTCCTCCCGCTTGCAATATTCGTAATCCAGTAGAAGTAGCTAGCGGCTGTGATGAGGCAACTATACCATTTTTCGAATGAACTGCAGAACGCCCAGAATTAGGCCTTCTCCAAAAATCTACACTCATTGTTTGATCACCTTATTTTAATGTGAATATTTCTCTATCCAATCTATTATTCGAGTTATTCGATCAATTATATGACGTGGTTCACCACCTCGAGATAGTTCATGTCCATCTCGAGGATAACGTACTAGCTCCATCGTTTTCCCATACCGTTTTCCCATCCAGAACAGTTGTTCAGCATTTACTATTGGTACACGAAAATCGTTCTCCGAATGGATAATCAATAATGGAGTATTCATGTTTCTTACGTGAGTTAATGGTGCATCTAGCCAATTCTGTGAATATTTCTCAATTAATTCGCCATATTGCTGTTCAAACCATATTGGAATATCTGTTGTCATTCCAAAAGCCACGAATTCATATACTCCTCTCTGACTAATGGCAGCTTTGAATCGATTCGTTTGTGATATTAGCCATGCAGTCATATACCCACCATAGCTACCTCCTGTAACGCTTACCTTGTTTTTGTCAAGTACAGGATACAATTCCAGTGCAGTATCAAGAGATTTTAGAATATCATCGGCAGGGAGTTTTCCCCAGTTCTCGAATACCGCTGATCTAAATTCAATCCCATAACCTTCAGAACCTCTTGGATTACAGAACACAACTTCGTTTCCTCTACCAACTATTGCATTCCATTCATGCCACATAGTTTTCTCGTGAGGAGACCACATAGCAGCTGGCCCTCCATGTATTTCCAAAACGACTGGTATTTTATCTTTTGTTAATGAATCGGAAGGAAAAAAGATCCAACCTTGAAATTTAAATCCGTCTCGTTGGAACTCGAAATTTTCCACTTTAGCAGGAGGATGAGAATCAAGGTATGATTGATTTACTTTGGTAACTCGTTTTTCATTTCCTTGAGTTAAATTTATTATAAAAATATCACTTGGAAAAGAGTGATGTGATACTTCAAAAGCGATATCTCCTGTTTCTGTGGCAACAGAAAATGAATTGATATTTCTTTCACCCCCTACAACCTCATTTACCATCCCAGTTCTGATATCCAAACTGTTGATCGTTATTCGACCATTACTTGGGCTGAGAAATAAGATTGTGTGAATATCAAGCCATTGGGAGAGAGTTGAAGAACGATGAAGTTTTGATGTAATACAATGAATTTTTGCATCGCTTTCTGCTTTTAGATTTAATAGGAATATCTGTTCATCATCATATATACCTATTTCCTGTCGTTCAGCAGAGAACGAAACATGCTCTCCATCTGGAGAAAGCTGAAAATTTGACACCCAACCAAAGGCTTTTCCTAATAAACGTATATCCGACTGGTCTTCTACACTAATACTCAGAATATCTCTTGTTAAAGTAATACTAGGGTCATCGTCAAACTTGCTTAATACAATTCGCTTATTATCAAGCGTGAATACCCCTAGAGTATAATGAAACTTGATATCTCCTAAATGAAAAACGTCAAACTTCTTTTTCGGAGCAATATCCTTATTAAAATTAGTAATGGACACTAGGAAGGGTTGTGCTGTTCTTCCCTCCAGATAACTCGTTCCTTCACGGTAGTAACCATTTTTTATGACGCGAGGATCCTGGATGAGTAGCTTACTCTCTTCTTTCGAAGCTTGATCCATTTGAAAACCAACGGGATCAGTCACATAGGATTTTAATTTTTCAGGGTTTGTAATTAATTTCAGTTCCTTTTCATTAACTTTCGCTAATACAAGCAATGAATGACTATCATGGCTCCATGTAAAATTCACGACTCCCTTAGGGAATTTTGTGACCTGAATTGCCTCACCCCCATTCATATTCATAATATAGACTTGCATTCCTGTTTCTGAGCGAGAAGAAAGAAAAGCTACAAGTTCTCCTGAAGGGGAGAATTGGGCCATCGTATCAAGATGTACACCAGCTGAAAACTGAGTATATTCATCAGAATCTTTAGATTTGAAGTATAAAGCTCCTTTATACTTATTTTTCTGTTCATTTGTTGTACGAACTGTGAAAATTAGTTTTCCGTCAGAAGATAACGCTGGAGCTTCAGCAAATTTAAGTTGAGTAAAATCATTCGATTTTATGTGTTCATATTGAGTGATCATATATATTCCCTTCACGACGTGAAAAGAAATTGCGATTATTTTAGCACTTTCTTCAATTGCACTAAGAAGCAATTTCATGAAGAGATAGGCTTGAAATATTCCATTCAATTTTAGCTTTCAGTTTCCTGTGAACTACTAATTATCTCCCCGTGTTGGCGTAGTTTATGCCAGCGATCACGAGCGATTTTCAATTGATCATGACGGGGACTGCATTTTCCCTTCGAATGAAGATAAATTATAATTCCTTTTGGATCTCGAATAGTTATAAATTTATCCTCTGTTATTAATTCCCCACAGGCTATGCAGTGCATGCGAGAGATTGTTTTCTCTACAAACGCTGATGTTTTTGAAATATTTGAACCCGAACTATCTGA
This sequence comes from Candidatus Hodarchaeota archaeon, assembly GCA_016840305.1. The sequence continues at coordinate 3,170 of JAEOSP010000524.1, read as the reverse complement.
GATAATAATCTTATCTTTGCTACTTTTTATGACATCCTGAACAGTATTTCCGACTTTATCGAAATCTCTCGGGTCAAATGTAACTTTGTCTTGAAGCTGCTTTTCGAGGGCCCTGCGTCTCTCAGGTCCTGTTTTATTAGAATAGAATGGACAAGCTAGAATATGACATTCTGTGGGTTTTTCCCAGTATGAACAGATAGATTGGGTTTTAAAAACACATTCCTGCCGAAATTCATGAAAATGAATCGTCATTCAAACCACAAAGAATAAAGTTATCAATAATCAATTTATAAAAAAGAGTTTCAGGTTGTCATGGATAAATCTACCTGAAGGAGAAGACACACGAAACACAAATCCAAATGAATGAATAGAAATAAATTCGTTTTTCAGAAAAAAAGGCTTAAGGTTGAACACCAATATTAGTCCAACGTTAGAGATTGGGGATAATCCAGGAATGATTTACATTGAAAGATACAAAGATTACACAAGAAGAATACAAAACCCCATTATTAGCACAAATACCCCCAGGACATCCCATACAGATCTTAGTACAAGAAAACCGTGCTATTGAAGAACTGTTATCTCAAGTTAAGAATATCCTGTTAAAAGGTAAACAAGAACAATCTCCAATTTTGATGGTAGAAATAAGGGCAAAATTTTATCTTTTACAAGATATTATGAAACATTATCAGCGGCAAGAGGAGCTGTTATTTCCTCTTTTACAACAATCCTCACTGGGTGAGGTGCTGGAAATTTCAATACAGGATTTTGCAGATATCCAGAGTAAGATTCAAGAAACTGATGAAATTCTCTCTTACGAGATATCACTACCCCAAGCAATAATAACAGCTTTTTCTCCACTTATCCAAGCAATTCATAAGATTATAAAATGAGAAGAGTCAATTATATTCCCCAATGCTCTAAAAAAGCTGAAAGAGAAAGATTGGATTCGAATATCAGCGTTAAGCAATAGTTATGGTTATTGCATCATTGTTCCCGATCAGAAATGGCTTAATTCGCATAAAAACTTAGACTTTGATCAAGAGATTTCATCTAAAATGATAAACTTCTCTACAGGTCGAATTAAAAGTTATGTCTTTGAGGAAATCATGAAAAATCTTCCAATTCAGCTTTCATTCATCGATGAATTCGATAATTTCACATACTTCACCCCCTCCAAAAATCCTATTTTTAGACGATCATTAGCGTCACTAGGAAGAAACGTCCGCCATTGCCATCCTCCTAAAAGTATTGTGCATGTTAACAAAATTTTGGATAATTTTAAGGAGAAAAGGAGAAATTCTGATGAATTTTGGATTTCACATAAAGACAAATTCATCTACTTTCAATACCATGCTGTGAGAAGCACGGAGGGAGAATATTTAGGGACAATTGAAATGATTCAAGACATTACTAAAATCAAGACCCTTCAAGGAGAGAAAAAACTCACTAGTTTTGCACAAACCAACAAGTTGGGAGGCTAGAGATTTTACTCTAAACACTTGTTCATTTAGATTGAAGAATTTATTTGAAGGTGAAATGTTATTAATGACAAATTTCATATAATAGTAAAATCGAAATAACTTGAAGATTTTTAGTTTCTGAATTTCCAATTGTATAAAACAAAAATTCGGGACAAAAAGATGTCGACAAAAAGCTTATTGAGCCAACTAGAAGCTGTCAATTTACAAATCACTCCGGGAGCTATTGAAATTCTTAAAAATAGTAAAATTCCTGCAAGTATGATTATCAAGGATCTAACAAAAAAATGGAAAAGTCGAACCAAACCGATTACAGTGAAAGATGCTATAGATTTAATGTTAAACTCTGATAAATATGAACAAATTTCCAAACAATTACACAAAGAATTGAAATCGAGAGTGAATGGATTTATTTCTGTTCCAAGACGATATCGCCATTCTTTTTACACATTAAAACAATTTAAAGAGCCCGTTAGTGCTGGCCAAGTAGCAAAAATAACAAGGCGTAAAACCAGTACCGAGAGAGTATATTTGAACTTCCTTGCGTCAAAGGGAATCATAGAAAAAATAAAGGGAAAAAATGACAAAATTCTTTATTTAATTCCATAACTGGATTGATGAACACCAGGTACTTCGGTATTACAATTAATGGAAGCACCTTTCATTAATATCTAATCTAATTGTATAAATATTAATATTAACAGAAAAAAAAATATTCGGTGATTATACTGTGTACAAAATCGTGTTTTTACGCCATGGTGAATCAACATGGAACAAATTAAATATATTTACTGGATGGACTGACGTTGGTCTATCTGAAAGGGGTGTTAAGGAAGCTATTACGTCAGGACAGGTTTTAAGGAATGAAGGATATGTTTTTGACTTGGCTTACACTAGTGTATTGAAACGATCCATAAAAACTCTTTGGTTAGCATTAGAAGAGATGGATTTAATGTGGATTCCAGTCCGTCGTTCTTGGAGGCTTAATGAACGTCACTATGGAGCTTTACAAGGTCTTAATAAAGCTGAAACTGCAGTCAAGCATGGAAATGAACAAGTTTTAATATGGAGACGGAGCTATGATGTGAAACCTCCTTCATTAGAGGAAAGTGATGAACGATACCCTGGTAAGGATCCAAGATATCAAAAACTTACTAAAAAAGAATTGCCTACTTCAGAATGCCTACAAGATACGGTTAACCGTGTTCTTCCCTATTGGCATGAGAAAATAGCTCCATCAATAAAAGCAGGAAAACGAGTTTTAGTTTCTGCTCATGGTAACAGCCTACGTGCTCTTGTAAAATACCTTGATGATGTCCCAAATGAAGAAATCCTAAAACTCAATATACCTACGGGTATTCCTCTTGTGTATGAGTTGGATGAAAACCTCTCACCAATTAAACACTACTATATTGGTGATCCTGAAGTCATCAAGCAAGCAATACAAAAGGTAGCAAATCAAGGGAAAGTGAAAAAATAGTCATAAAGGTGTAAAAACCTTTTTCTTTATTTATAAAAAACTAGAAATCATCTAAAATTATAGAAAAGTGATCTGAAAGAAAAAAAAAAGGGGGAAAATCAAGATTTAATTACTAAATCTTGAAAACCATTTCCTTAAGGAACTATTTTCAAAATAGTTTATTTGGTTGCGGCTAACTTAATGTCACTCTCTTTAACAGTCTTACGACC
>JAEOSP010000523.1 GCA_016840305.1 Candidatus Hodarchaeota archaeon | reverse complement strand
GTAGTACAAAGAACTACTATATAAAATCTTTAAATAAAGAGAAAAACTATGTACATTATTGTTAAAAAAGGGTGTAATTCATAAAATGGTAAAAAAACGACAATATTTAATTTTAATTTTGGTTATGCTACAGTTATTCTTAAGTCCCTCCTTTATCAAATATAGGAATATTGAAAGTGATCAGGCAAGTCATGATATACCAAGCGTATCAAATTTGAGTGTTGGCTCATATACCATTCCTGGTGTATTAATAGAACCATCCAACCTCATTAAGATTGGAATTCTCGGTGATATGAAAGATATTTCAGGTATTCATACATGGAATGGAGCCTTTTTAGCAGCAAAAGAAATAAATCAGGCGGGAGGTGTTTTAATTGGTGGCATTAAGTATTACATCGGGCTTGTAAGCGAAGACACCGATGAGGAGAATTACATTCTTAATGTATCTAAAGGAGTAGCTGCTGCCGAAAAAATGGTAAATCTGCATGCTCCGGATTTTATCATTGGGGGGTATCGTACAGAAGCGTTACTAGCTTACCAAGAAGTAATTATGGACAATCAGATTCCGTTTATTAGCATTGGCGCTGACTCTGACATTTTCTGTCAGAATGTATTTGATAATTATGCTCGATACAAGTACTTCTTCAGAACTATGCCCATAAATACAACATCTTTCGCTGGTGAATTTATCTCGTATTTAATAGCCCTTTCCAGTTATTTAGGCGGATACCATGGCGGTACTGTAGATAAGGTAGCGATTCTTAGGGAGGATTTATCATGGACTTCTGCTTGGAGTGTAGCGTTAAATGCTTATCTTCCTCTTTATGGGTTAACAGTTGTAGAAGAAATAACATTTCCTTTAACTGTAACCGCAACTGATATGGCAGCATATTGGGCTCAAATTGATGCTGCAGAGGCTCAAATTACGATTCCTCTAATTTCTGGTCAAGCTGGGCTTCTCATGATGATGCAATATGAAATATTACAACCAGGATGTCTGGTTGTGGGTATTGATAAATTGTCACAACTTGAACGCACCTGGGATGACTCGGGAGGAGCGTGTCAGTATGAGGTAATTCCTCAACCTATTTATAAAACAAATAAGACTTCACTAACACTACCTTTCTGGAATAGCTTCTTGGATGCATTTGATGAAGAGCCTTTTTATACAGGTGCGGGTGCTTATGATTCGGTAAAATTGTTGATAGATGCAGTAAATGAAACTCAAAGCTTAAATCCTGATATAATTGTAGGAGAGTTAGAAGGCTATAAATTCATAGATTCGTTCAATGGAGTAAGTGGTCTCATATCTTTTACTACTTCTCACGATTTATTAGCAGGTTGGCCTTATAACTCGTATTTATTTTGTCAATGGAATTCATACGGAAGTAAAGAAGTATTACCAACTTACGGTTATGTTTATCCTGATTCTATCTCAACAGGAGATCTTAAAATCCCCTACTGGGGGATCAATAATTTGACAGGTCCCCAAGCATTACCAGGAACTTTTACGCTGACTAGCAATGCAAGCACACCTGATTCTGATGGTTCATTTAATTTATTCTGGTCCGATTCGGTGGGAGCCAATAGTTATTCTATCTATTATAGTAATCAACCAAATTTGAAAAGATTAGTCAAGATTGCAGATAATGCAATATCTTCATTTAAAATATCGAATTTATTCTCGGATGAGTATTATTTTGTAATAGTTGCACACAATTCTGTTGGGGAAACTTTATCTAACAGCATTTACATCAATGTTGAGCGTCCTCGTCCTGGAAGCTTTACTTTGTACACTGATTCCGAATCTCCTGACGGAGACGGTCAATTCAATCTGACATGGTCTGAGTCAGAAGGGGCAAATAATTATTCAGTTTATGGGCATTATGGCTATATTTCAGAGGTTAATGAAAGTGTTATAATAATGGAAGATCAAACGGGAAGTTCTCCCTATAATGTTTCTGGGTTAAAAGATGGTATTTATTATTTTGCAGTTGAAGCCCATAACGATACCGGGAAGATCTTATCAAATTGCATTGAAGTGGTTGTGAAATATCCTTCACCACCAGGTAATTTCACACTTTCTTCAAATGCTGGAACTCCCGACGACGATGGTAATTTCGATCTAAATTGGACTGCGTCTGTCGATGCTTTGAATTATTCTGTATATGAGTATTCTAACTATATAACAGATATTAATGAAAGTTTAACTCTTTTAGGAGATGAAATAACTAATATTTCTATTGCTTTGAATGGTTATTCTGATGGGACCTATTACTTCATCATTGTCGCACATAATGTGTATGGTGATACCCTCTCAAATTGCATTGATGTGGTTGTGC